>CAYIRV010000001.1:0-3642 GCA_964365865.1 uncultured Thermodesulfobacteriota bacterium
TTCGTCGCGCCTTGGTCTGCTTTGTTCTGACGCTCTGTAGGCGCGTCTGTTTATGACATTGTGCGCGGCCTTTCAGCCGAGCGCGCCATGCCCGGCAAGGCCCATTAAGAGGGCCTCCATGAAAAGCTGCTTATTCCCGTATCTCGGAGGCGCTATGTGCCTCTGCGTCTCCTCTATCATGTAATAAGAACTTATCAGGTCTTGGGCTGAGGCCGCGCTTTTGGTCTCCGGGGCAACGGCGTTTATTGCGAGGCACCCGGCCCCTGCGCTGTGGACAAGCATGTCCCTGCACCATGACTTCAGGAACTCCAGCACATCATCGAGGTCATCCCTTTTTGAAATCGTCTCGGCGAGCGTCAAGAGCCCGTATGTGTCGTCCCTGTCAAGGGATTTAAGCCCTTCTATAAGCTCTTTTCTCATTTTAGGCTCGTCAGTCTCGGCGCACCTGACGGCCGTGCGCATGCTCCCCGCGCTCAGGCGCGCGGCTGCCGCCGCATCCTCATATTCGAGGCCTTTCTTTTCAATCAGCCAATCCCTGATTATGTCCGTGTGCAAAGGCGCGAAGTTGAGCCTCTGGCACCTCGAAAGTATGGTTTGAAAGAGGCTGGACGGCCTCGCGGTTATGAGGATTATGAGCGTATCGTCCGGCGGCTCCTCGAGTGTCTTTAGAAATGCGTTGGCGGCATTGGGGTGCAGCCTGTCGGCGGCCTCGACTATTATTGTCTTCTTTCCCCTCGTAACCTTATATCTTATGGCATTCTGGAGCGCGCGTATGTCCTCGATTTTTATGACTCCGGCCTCTGTTACCTTTCCGTCCTTGTCAGTGGGCCAAAACTCCATTATGAGCGGATGACTGCCTGCGTCAGCCATTAAGCAGTCATCGCATGAATTGCAGGCGTCGTTGTCAAAGGCAGCGCAGTTAAGCGCCTTTGCGAGCGCCCTTGCGAAAAGCCTTTTTCCAATGCCCTCCGGCCCTGAAAAGATATACGCATGAGCGAGCCTGTTGTTCGCAAGCGCGTTTCTTATAATGCCGAGCTCTTTATCGCGGCCTATTATGTCTTTGAAGGATGGCATAAGCCGAAAACCGCTATTGCGCGATTAATAAGACCTCTTTACTATTGCCATTGCTTAAAACATATTTGTAATCAGCCTTTTTTATGTCCACTTTTTCTTTATATTTTTTCAACATATCAGTTATTTCATCCACTGACGGCATGCCGTCGTCTCTGTAAGAGACTACAAGGATGCTGTGTTTATATTTCTCGAATAATCTTTCAAAAGCCTCCCGGATTTCATTTTTATCTGCCCACGGGTTGCTGTCGTTAATCATGCTTTTGTGTTTGGATTCCATGTTTATCTTCTCGAACCAGTTCCGGTAATCAACAAGCCCCTCTAAAAAATGGTAGAAGTCAAAATAATTCAGCCCCATGCCATTTTTTGAAATATACGGCGTATCAATATATATAAGGTCTGCATGTTCAAGCAAACTCAATTTAAATACATCAGAGCAGAATGCCTTGTTATCCCTTCCATTGTCAAATACCGCTCTATTTGCCTGCTCTACAAAATTTCTGAAATGACTCTCGAAAGGCGTATCCCATGTTTTTTTGTTGCCGAAGCTCCTTTCAACATCGGCTAATCGGATATAAAGATTCTTTCTATGAAAAAGATTGAAAGGCCTCTTAATAATACATGACTGAAAAAGCGCATAATACGCCAAAGCCTTCTTATAGATATTACGCAATCTTTCTATGTTTGTAACAACCACATCAAGCCATTCGTTCTCTTCATCCGTAAAATATATTTCCCTGAAGGTATCTTGAATAAAAGCCGGATATTTTATTTTTTGGTCTTTCCGCAAAATATTTTCTACATCGGCGTCATCGAGTTTCTCTGATTTATTCTCTATAAGCGCAAGTCCGATATGATGATTGAATTTCATGATGTCATTATAAAAGACTTTTTTGCCCATAAGCTTAAACATATATGCAACGCACCCTGTGCCGCCAAAGGCATCCAGAACCGAATCAAATTCAAGCCCCTCCATATGATGCCTTATCCACGCTGTCAGCTTATATTTGCTCCCTTGATAGCGGGTAGAAGGGAATATGCCTATATTATTCCCTATATTAAAATCAAACAGTAATCTCTGCGGTTGCGTCTTATTCATTTCTTCTCAGGCAGGTTTTTATACTCCTTCATCAATCTTTCCATAACCCCGCGTATCTTCCCGTGTATCTCATCAGCCGGAAGCGAGCCGTCAATCACCTTGAACCTTTCGGGTTCTTTCTCAGCCATCTGGAGAAAACCGACTCTCACCTTTTTGTGGAACTCAAGGGGCTCTTTCTCGAACCTGTCCTCCTTGAGGCCAAAGTCTCGATCATATTGTTTTTCCAAGGCTTCGACATGCTTGTCGTCGAGGCCCGCCTTTGCGTTAATCCTCTTAAACGCCCTTTTAAGTCCCTGTTCAGGGGCTATGTCCAAGAGAAGCGTAATGTCAGGGACAACACCTGCAGAGGCGAGGCTGTTAAGGGTTTCAATGGCCTTTATGTCAATGCCCCTGCCAAACCCCTGATACGCGATTGTGGAATCAGTAAACCTGTCGCAAATGACTGTCTTGCCCGCGTCAAGGGCAGGCTTAATCACATTACGGACAAGGGCAACCCTGCATGCCTCGTAAAGGAAAAGCTCTGTGAGCGGGTCAATGGTCTCGCCTTCATGCGTGTTCAAAAGAATCGCCCTGAGCTTCTCCCCAACCAAAGTGCCGCCTGGCTCCCTCAATGCAAGGACTTTCTTGCCTCTTTTCTCAAGATATTCCTTAAGAAGCGCCATCTGCGTACTCTTGCCAGCGCCTTCTATGCCCTCTATGGTTATAAAAAAACCCATCAATATCCCTGAATGCGAATTTCCTGCTAATGTGTTCATATTACAGCAAAAACATGGCTAAGGCAAGGCTCTAAAAATTTACGCTTGACATTCTACGCTCTGTCGAATATCATATAAGCATATGTGGAGGTATGGACGTATGCAGCAGGGATTAAGAGAACATTCGAGAGTCATAGGGCATCTGGAGCAGGACCTTCTTGAGACGCTTTGGAAGAACGGGTCATGCACCGGGAAAGAGATTTACGAACGCATAAAGTCAAGCCGGGACATAGCCCTTACAACAGTGCTTACCGTCCTTGAGCGGCTCGTGAAAAAGGGGCTCGTGAAAAAGGCAAAGGGCCAGAGCGTTTACGGATACATGAGCGCGTGCACCAAGGAAGAGTTGGCAAGGCGGCTTTCCGGCGATGTCTTGAAAGGCATCATCGGCATATCCGCGAGCGGGGCCGCGGCGTCATTCGTTGACATGCTCGGGAGCGCGGACCCGGATGAACTCGACAGGCTTTCAGCCATCATAGAGAGCAAGAAAAAAGAGCTTTCGGAAAAGAAAGGCAAAGTCGGCCTATGAGCGCCGTTCTCCCCATACTCGCGGCATTCGCCGTTGCCGCAATATTTTCCGCATGGCTTTTCTTCGCGGGACCCGGGCTCATCGCGCTCACATACAGCGTGTTCGAATTCTGTAAAAGCATATTCGTGTCCTGCCTTGAGAATTATTATATCTTAAAACTCGTGCTCATCTGGCCAGGGGCCGCGCTCCTC
>CAYIRV010000001.1:3742-25145 GCA_964365865.1 uncultured Thermodesulfobacteriota bacterium
GGGACGCCTTTTTCTACATCCCTGTCCTCAGCGGGGTTGCCGGCTTCGTGCTTTTGAAAAAAGAAAACGAGGCTGACTTGAACGCAATAGCGGCTACAGGCGCGCCTTTAAGCCTTGCGAGCGCCATCGTAAAGGCGTCGAAGGCAAACGCGGTCTTGTCCCCTGCGCTTGCGTCAATAACAGGCGGCCGCTCCCGCGGCATAGAGGAGCGCGTAAGGAACATCCTCGGCCACGGTAAAATAACTCCTGCGAGGCACTCTGCAAGGGCTCTCGCTGTGAGCATTTGCGCCTCGCTCCTTATCGTAATCGCGCTCGCCATGCCTCTAAGCGCGGCCATAACAGGCTCAAGGGACGGCAATCCTTTGTGCACGCTTAAGCACTGCTCGCTGCATGTTGACAGGCTCGGTAAAGAATGCCGCACCCACTGCGAGGCGCACGAGCACGCAGGGCACAGACACTAAAAAAATTTGATTGATTCTTCTACAGCGCGTAGAATCAATATGGCTAAAACAACCGCCTCCATAAGACCAAAATCCCCCCGCTTCCCGTTGCAATGCTTCGCAGCAACGGGAGCCCTGCCCCTTTTTCAAAGGGGGGAACCGCTCATCCGGGCATTCGCGGCCTTTCTCTTGCTCACCGCAATGTTCAGGCCGCAGGCGTTTGCTTCCGACCAATCAAAAACCGTCATTACCCTGAGCCAAGCCGTAAAAGAAGCGCTTGAGAACAATCCTGAGCTGAAATCACTCAGGGAAGGGGCGTTGGCCGGCATGGAGCGCGCAAAAACAGAGGGCTATCTCGACGACCCTGTATTAAGGGTAATGCTCGAAGAAATCCCCAAGGACAAGCCATTCAACATAACGCCGGGCAATGCCATGGCGACAAGGTATACGCTCAGCCAGATGCTCCCTTATCCTGGAAAGCTCGGCCTCAAGCAGGGAATCGCGTCAAAGGAGGCATTGCTCCTCAAGGCCCGGCTGACGGCGCTCGAACTCGAAAAGGTCTTCATGGCAAAGGAGGCTTACTACGATTACGCATACTCAAGCCTCTCGCTCAACATAATGAACGAGATACGGGAAGTCCTTTCTTACATGGGGAAGGTCGCCGAGTCCAAGTACGCGGCAGGCACGGCCACGCAGCAGGATGTCATAAAGCTCAACCTCGAGGTCTCGCTCGCCTCTTCGGAGATTATATCCCTCGCAACAGAGAGGTCAATTGCAGAGGCGCGGCTCAAGGCCGTCATGTACAGACCCCTCGATGAGACGCTGCCTGACCCCCCCAATCCCCCCCTTACACAAGGGGGGGATTGGGGGGCCATTCCGTCAAATGCCGTGGAACTAAAAGCCGATGAGGTTCTGAAAACGACGGTTGACGCCACCCCGGACATACAAATGGCTTTGCTCGAGGCCGAGGGCGCGGCACTGTCAAAAGAGCTTGCCGAAAAGAACTATTACCCGGACTTCATGGTAGGCGCAGGGCCTGTTCAAAGGGACGGAGAAGTTACGGGCTTTGATGTGATGTTTCAGATGAACATCCCTGTCTGGTTCGGAAAATACAGGGGGCTCAGTGAGGCGTCCGGCAAAGAGCTTTCATCCCAACGGCTGCGGCTCGCGTCAATCAGGAACACAAAGACATTGGAGATAATGGAGGCCGTGCTTCAGCTGAGAGCCGCGCTTGAAACCCGGACGCTTTACGATACTACGCTCGTAAAGCAGGCATCGCTTTCCTTTGAATCCGCGCTTAAGAACTACCAATCAGGGAAGGGCGACCTGCTTATGCTCCTCGACGCCGAGAGGGAGCTTAAGAAAATACGGCTCGCGGCCCTGAGGGCCGCGGCTGGCTACTGGAAAAAAGCCGCGGCCCTCGAAAAAGCGGCAGGCACAGGCATCATCGCCACAACCGGGAAATGAGGTAAAAGGGGCATAAAGGTTACCCCCTTTAGAAAGGGGGGTTAGGGGGGATTTGGATGAAGCGCGCATTATACGCTATTTTACTCGTATCAATCGGCCTCGCCTTTGGCGGAGCGGCTGTATGGCTCTACACGGGGAACGGAAAAGCGCCTGAACCGCGCCCTGTTGCCAAAGCAGAGAAAAAGATACTTTACTATAGAAACCCCATGAACCCTGAGGCAACATCCCCTGTGCCTGCAAAGGATTCCATGGGCATGGACTATGCGCCTGTATATGAGGACGAGGTTGCCCGAATATCGGAAGCGCCCGGTGCAGTGAGAATAAGCCCTGATAAGATTCAGCTGATAGGCGTAAGGACAGAGGAGGTTAAGAGAAGGGACTTGAAGCGGGTCATAAGGACGATTGGCAGAATAGAGCCTGTCGAGGACAGGATATATATAATAAACGCGAAGGTGCCGGGCTGGATAGAGAAGCTTTATGTGAACAAGACCGATGTCATGGTAAGCCCAAGTGAAAAACTCCTCGAACTATTCAGCCCTGACCTCGTCGCGGCTCAGGAGGAATACCTCCTCGCTTTGAGGGCGCTGAAAGATGTCGAGGACAGCCCGTATCCAGATGTCAAAAAAGGGGCCGGGTCGCTCCTCGCCGCGTCCCGGCAAAGGCTTAAATACTGGGACATATCCGATGACCAGATAGAGAGGCTTGAGCAAACAGGCACGGTAACGAGGACAATGACCATAAGGGCGCCATCGGCCGGGAGCGTAACCGAGAAGATGGTTGTCGAGGGCCAGAAGATAGAGGCCGGGGAGCCGCTCTTTAAGATTATAGACCACTCGGTCGTTTGGGCCTACGCCGAGATATACGAGTATGAAATCCCGTTCATAGCAATAGGCCAGAAGGCCGTGCTTTACCCGTCATACACGCCTGCAGAGAGATACGCGGGCACGATAGAGCACATATACACGCATTTAGGCTCAATCAGGTATGCGCCTGAGGACGAGGCAGAGGCAAGGACGGCAAAGGTAAGGTTCGAGCTTCCGAATAAAGACCACAAACTCAAGCTCGGCATGTATCTGAATGTTGAAATCGCGGCAACTGTTGCGCGAAACGCCCTGTCTGTGCCTGACTCGGCTGTCATTGACACAGGCACCCGCCAGCTCGTGATAGTTGACCGCGGAGAGGGCCTCTTTGAGCCGATAACCGTCATGGTCGGGGCAAAGACAGAGGAATACTACGAGGTCTTGAAAGGGCTTAACCCCGGCATGTTGGTCGTTACATCCGCGAACTTCCTCATTGATTCTGAAAGCAACCTCCGCGCCGCCGTCGCAGGCATGTCCGGACAGAGGAGCGGCATGGCGGACAAAGAGGCGGTTGGCGAAGCGAAACCGGCAAGAACAGTCCCTGATAAGGCCGGCGGGAAGAGAAAGATACTCTATTACAGGAGTCCAATGGATCCGGAGGCCGCTTCCCCTATGCCTGCAAAGGATTCAATGGGCATGGACTACATTCCAGTCTATGAAGACGCGCTTGAAAAAGGGCCTCGTGCCAAAGGCAACCACTGATGATAGAAAAAATTATAGAATGGTCGGCGCGTAATAAGTTCACGGTTATACTGTTTACCGCCTTCCTGATAGCCGCGTCCGTATACGCGATGAAGAGCGTGCCTCTGGACGCGATTCCCGACCTTTCAGACACGCAGGTCATAGTCTACTCCCGCTGGGACCGGTCGCCGGACATCATGGAGGACCAGGTCACCTACCCTATTATAACGGCGCTCCTCGGAGCGCCGCGTATCAAGGCTGTGCGCGGCTTTTCCGATTTCGGCTATTCCTATGTCTATGTCATCTTCCAGGACGGAACCGACATCTACTGGGCAAGGAGCCGCACCCTCGAATACCTCTCGAAGATAATGCCTCAGCTGCCGGAGGGCGTGCGCACGGAATTGGGGCCCGACGCCACGGGCGTAGGCTGGGTATACCAGTACGCCCTTGTTGATAAAACAGGACGGCAGAGCCTCGCGGACTTAAGGACTCTTCAGGACTGGTACATGAGGTACTGGCTGCAGGCGGTGCCCGGGGTCGCGGAGGTCGCATCCATCGGCGGGTTCCAGAAACAGTATCAGGTGAACATAGACCCCAACAGGCTCCTTGCCTACAATATACCTTTAATGAAGGTGGTAAGCGCCGTGCGCGACGGGAATAACGACGTGGGCGGGAGGCTGGTGGAATTTACGGGCATGGAATATATGGTCAGGGGAAGGGGGTATATAAGGAAGATAAAAGACATCGAGGATATCGTGGTGGCCGTGGATAATAAGGGCACGCCGGTCACGGTGAAGAACCTCGGCCATGTCGCGATAGGCCCGGACATCCGCCGCGGCATCGCTGACCTCGACGGCGAGGGCGATACGGTCGGCGGGGTTGTGGTAATGCGCCATGGGGAAAACGCCCTTAACGTCATAGAGCGCGTCAAGGCCAAGATTGACGAGATAAAACCTTCGCTGCCTGAAGGCGTTGAAATAGTAACGACCTACGACCGTTCCGGGTTGATACAGCGGTCCATAGACACCCTGAAGGCCACATTGAAAGAGGAGCTTATTATCGTCAGCATAATGATACTTGTCTTCCTCTGGCATATACCTTCCGCGATTATTCCGATAATAACCATTCCGGTTGCGGTAATCATCGCCTTTATTCCGATGTATTTCATGGGACTTACATCCAATATCATGTCGCTGGCCGGGATCGCCATATCCATAGGCGTTTTAGTGGACGGCGCCATCGTAGAGGTGGAGAACGCCTATAAAAAGCTCCAGTTGTGGGATGAAGGGGGCCGCAAGGGCGACTATCACAGGATACGGCTCGATGCGCTGAAAGAGGTGGGGCCCGCGGTATTTTTCTCCCTCCTTGTCATAGCCGTGGCCTTTATACCCATTTTTACGCTGATGGATCAGGAGGGAAGGCTGTTCAAACCTCTTGCCTACACAAAAAACCTTTCCATGGCCATTGCGGCGGTCCTTGCGGTAACCCTTGACCCGGCCATGAGGATGCTCTTTACAAGAATGGACTTTTTCATCTTCAGGCCGCGCTGGCTGGCATGGGCTGTAAACCAGGCCGTAGTCGGGCGGTATTACCCGGAGGAAAAGCACCCTATAAGCAGGCTCCTGTTCAGGTTCTATGAGCCTGTCTGCCGTCTGGCGCTCAGATATCCAAAGACTACAATCTTTTTAGCCCTGATTACGGTTCTTTCGACCATCCCGGTGTATTTCAAACTCGGCTCAGAGTTCATGCCGCCGCTCTATGAAGGTTCGCTGCTTTTCATGCCTACCACATTGCCGGGCATCTCTGTCAGCGAGGCCCAGAAACTTATGCAGACACAGGACAGGATATTAATGACCATCCCTGAGGTGGAAAGGGTCTTTGGCAAGGCCGGCCGCGCTGAGACATCCACAGACTCGGCGCCGTTCTCCATGATGGAGACGACAATTTCATTGAAACCCATGGAACAGTGGCGGAGGATTGAGAGATGGTATTCCGGCATGCCCGATGTTTTCCGTAAACCGTTAAGACACATCTGGCCTGACGCCATATCCAAAGAAGACCTGATAACCGAGATGAACGATAAACTGCAATTCCCCGGGGTGGTGAACGCATGGACCATGCCCATCAAAAACCGCATTGACATGCTTTCCACGGGCATCCGCACGCCTGTCGGAATAAAGATATACGGGGCTGACCTCAAGGAGATTGAGCGGATAGGGATAGAGCTTGAGATGATACTGAAAGATGTGGCCGGCACGAGGAGCGCTTATGCCGAGAGGACCGCTGGCGGATATTTCCTGGATTTCAATCTCAAGAGGGATCAACTGGCCAGATACGGCCTTACCGTGAAAGAGGCTCAGATGGTAATCATGTCCGCCATCGGCGGCGAGCCGGTTACGACAACGGTGGAAGGCAGGGAGCGATACACGGTGAGCGTGCGCTATGCCCGTGAACTCCGGGACACCATCCCGGAACTCCGCCGGGTGCTGGTGCCCGCCATGTCAGGCGCGCAGATACCGCTTGACCAGCTTGCCGACATCAATATGGTTTACGGCCCGGCGATGATACGGGATGAAAACGGCATGCTTTCAGGCTATGTCTATGTGGACCTGTCGGTTAATGACATAGGCGGCTATGTGAAGGAGGCGAAAAGGACGATTGCCGAAAGATTCCGTCTGCCGGCCGGATATTCCATCGTCTGGAGCGGCCAGTATGAAAATATGGCGCGCGTGCGGGAAAGGCTGAAGGTCGTCCTGCCGGTCACGATAGCCCTCATCTTCATCCTGCTCTACATGAACACAAGGTCCGCGGTAAAGGCCGGGATAGTAATGCTTGCCGTGCCTTTCTCCCTGGTGGGGGCAATCTGGTTTCTCTATCTCCTTGGTTACAATACCTCCATAGCCGTTTGGGTCGGAATGATAGCGCTCATGGGGCTTGACGCGGAGACCGGCGTATTCATGCTTTTATTCCTGGACCTTTCATACAACGACGCGGTAAAAAGAGGGAAGATGAAGACCTATGACGACCTCCTTGAGGCGGTCATGCACGGCGCGGTGAAGAGGATACGGCCCAAGATGATGACCGTGTGCGCCGCGGGGATAGGACTTGTCCCCATCATGTGGGCAACGGGCACAGGCGCCGACATGATGAAGCGGATTGCCGCGCCAATGGTCGGGGGGTTGGTTACCAGTTTCATCCTGGAACTTTTAGTATATCCTCCGGTCTACGCCATCTGGAAGTGGCGTTACGAGATGAAATACGGCAGGGCGGATGTCTTGGAACAGCCAACGGCCGGGGCCGGGAGTCCCGGCCCGTAACACAGGGGCTATCTTAAACGCGGTGATGGATGATGACAAAACCAAAAACCGTGCTATAGTTGCCTATGCAGTTGAACCGGCAACATCGAATAAACAGGAGGTGAAGCTTATGAAGAGGACGATGGGATTGATTACGGCAATGCTCGTTGTTGGAGCGCTTTTCGTGCCGCCGATGTTTGCCAAGGCCGATGACACGCATCACGCGGCAGAGGCCGGGGCAAAAGACGACAGCTCCAAAGATAAAAAGGCCGACGACGCCATGGGCGGCCAGATGATGCAGATGCACAAGATGTCCGCGGAACACCAGCAGGTCTTCAAGGAAGTGCTCGGCATGGTAAAGGACACTATGGCGATAGTGAGGGACTTGAACCACAAGCCCACCGAAGAGCAGAAAAAGACGCTCGACGCCATGATGAAAAAACTCGATGATATATCAAAAAAGCACGAAGACATGATGAAGAAAAAGCAGGAGATGATGAAGTAGGCCGTTGGCCGGCCCCGAAAGGGGCTGGCCTTGACAAAATATATTCAAAGCAGGTATAATCACTTCATAAGTCAACAGATTGCCGCGCACCTTGCAACCGTTCTCATCTTCAGTCGGCCCGTCACGAAAAACATCCGATAGAAAACCACACAGCAGTCAAGGACTAATCGGCATATTGCGGTTTTCTTGCCCGTAATCAGTCCATGGCTCAAGACATCCGTCAAAAAAAAACCTGAGAGGTTTCCTTATGGCAGAGAAAAAAATGCGCGTAAAGGTGCTTGTGGTTGACGACGAAGAGAGCGTGGGCGTGGGCATGAGCGAAATACTCAAGGACGAGGGCTTCGAGGCCGCGTATGTAATCAGCGGCTTCGAAGCAGTCGAGGCCGTGAAAAAAGAGGACTACAGGATTGTGTTCATGGACATGCTCATGCCGGGCATGAACGGACTCGACGCCTTCAGGCAGATTAAAAAGCTCCGGCCGGGCGCAAAGGTCATAATGTTCACAGGCTACTTCAGGGACGCGGAGGATGTAATCATACAGGGCGTCAAGGAAGGCATGATTGACGAATTCATCAGAAAGCCGTACTTCGCGGACGAGATAATAAGGTCTGCGAAAAGATATTCTGTTTGACGGCCTAAGACCGTTGAGAAAAGGGTATTTTGGGGGGAACCCTTTTGTAAAGGTTCCATCGAAAGATTCTTTCAAACGCTCTCAAATCAAGTCTGGCCCATAAATTCCTTATTAAGGCGCCAATACGATGCCGGCAGGCGTAATATCAGCCGGAATAGTTAGAAGTTGTCTTTGCGTTACAACATCCATAACGGCAATTTCTCCTTCCTCTGAAATTACGAAAAGCCTTTTTCTGACAGGGTCAAAGGCCATCCTCTCCGGCAGTACCCCTATGGCAATTGTCTTGATGTTCTCCATTGTTTTTATGTCAACGATGCTTAAATTATTGGAATGGGTATTGAGGACATAAAGGAAACGGTTATCTATCAGCATAAGATTTCTGGGTTCTGTGCCCACAGGTATCTCTTTTATAACAGCGCGGGCCGCCATATCAAGAAAAAGCACACGATTGTTTTCCATATCAGTAACAAACAAGGTCTTTTCATCCAGGCTTATTGCCGCCGCAGAAGCCTGCCCGTCTATCTTTAAGGAATCAACCACCTCATCCATTTTAGTGTCAATGATTAGAATCCCTCTTGAATTAGGTATGTATAGTCTCCTTCCATTTGGAGACAGGATAGGGGGCTTGGGGTAAAAGCCTAAAGGCAATTTTTTTATATGATTCCAGTCCGATGTCCTTATTACATCTAAATAACGGGTGAGCGGGTCAATGGAGTAGAGTTTCTTCCCATCCTTTGAAAATAGCAAGAAACTGTCTCCTTGCTCCCGATACCGCCCCAGCCAGATATCTATCTTCTGGATAACCTTTTTCGTCTTTATTTCTATAATCCATATCTTGCCGCCGCTAATTCTATGACCTACTGCAAGCCATCTTCCATCTGGAGACACGGCTATATTAAATGGAGATTCTCCCACTGGAATCGCCCCGACTATTTTTAAAGATTCAGGGTCGTAGATATGCACCTTTTTGGGAATAGAATGGACTACATATAATAAACCGCGGCCATTACCATAGGCTAAGGGGTTTCCTATAAATATAAAACTGAGGATTAATACTGCGGTGAAAACTCTGAAGGTATGACTCAGCATATTCGATACAGGATTCATGGGGAATGGTATACCGCAATTGCGAGGGGGGTGGATTTTACAAGAACCCTTGAGATTTCTCGTTTGGCAGCGGTGTCTATGATTGACACATCCCCGTCAATCCAGTTACAAACATATGCCCTTTTACCATCAGGGCTTACTTTTATCCCCATGGGAAATGTCCCTACCTGAATATTCGCCGCCAACTCCTGATGTTTGGAATCCACCACTGTCACGCTGTAAGAATGTTGGTTGCTTATAAAAAGCAGACTGCCGTCCGGAGAGATGTCAGCATCAATAGTCCCGTTTCCAAGTGGAATCTGTTTCCCCCTCTTTTTCGTTTCAAGGTCTAATATATCCAGACTGCTGTTCTCCCCATTTACCACATAGAGGGTTTTTCCATCAGGACTCAAAACAACCGCAATAGCGCCATCCGCGGTTATGGTATCAGCTACTATGCCCCGGACCGTATCCACCACTGTTATCCTGCCATGCCTGCCATCTACTGTATAAAGCCGCCTTCCATCAGGGGAGAGCACAGGCCTTGTAAACAGATACGGTTTTTCTCCACCTAATTCTATCCTTTTTTTAATCTTCCCTTCAACAGGGTCAACCACATAAAGAAGACCTGAAAATTTGTTGACCGCATAAAGCCTCCGGCTGTCATCGCTAAAGGCAAGGTAAAAGCACTCGGCCTTTTCCTTGCCCTCTTCAAGCAGCACCTTATGTTTCACCTTGAGGGTCTTTCGATTTAGAAGCCACAACTCCCCTCCTTTCCCCTGATGGCTGACTGCCATGATATCCCCGGTCCTATCGAGGATAACATCACAGGGACCGCTTCCTAAAGGAACCTCCTGAACCACAAGTCCCATATCTCCATCAATAATTGAAAGGAGGTCCCTGGTCTCATTTGTCACATATAGATAGTCTTTTGACCAGGCAGTCAGGGGAAGAAAGACCAGGACAAACACAAGATAATATCGCAGGCTCTTCATTGGTAATAACTATACCCGGCATCTACAGCATTGGCTGGATTTCCGCCGTTCGCCATTCGAACTCCATGACATATAAGGTTACATTTCATTTTTGGCGTTGCTCCTGCAACATACCACCACCTCGGCTTTGTGTAGCTGTAAGGCTGGACTATAGGGGAGAAATTCACGAGGCGGGTTCCCCCGTGCGGAGGAAGGCCGGCTCCACTGCCGGTCCCGTACATTGTATTCGTAGCCTCTGCATTTGAGTGCACATTGTAATGACAGTTGGCGCAGGCTGTATACATTCCTGCTATAATATTCCACCCAGCAAAATTAATGGTGCCGGGACCACCGTCTCTGAGGTGGACATTATGGAGATTCGTAGTCCCATACCCTCCCCTATAACAAACACTTATATTTTGATTCCCTCCATAAACCAGGAAGTTTGTAAGCTGGGTGCCGACCGGATTAAATCCATCGGTGTCTGTAAATGCGTTTACATTGTGGCAGTTAAAGCAAAGCGCGAAGTTCGCGGCGTCGAAACTCGTGAAAGGCGCGGCGCTCGTGGTCCCGAGCGATGTATTGTAGTTGGCGCGGAGGACTCTCACATTCGTTGACCCGTGGGGACCAACAGGGGACAATGCATACCCATTGTTCACATCCGTTGCCCTCAGGTTGGACTGGGTTACTGGTCCCGGGTATGTGGGTGTTGCGGTTATTCCGCTGAATGTCCCTGCGCCTGTTATATTGTTGTTGTGGCAGTCTGTGCAGTTTATGGTGCGCGTATTGTTGAGGCCGCCGAGCAACTGGTTAGTCATGGCGACTGTTGTGTTTCTGCCTGCCGCTGCCACAGGATGATATGCCCTGTTGCCGCCAAGGTTGCCTCCAAAACCATCGGTAGAAAGTGTCGCCGTATCGAACTCGAGCCGCTTATTCGACCCGTCCGTGCAAGCGGACGCAGGGTTTATGTCGGGTGTGCATCCGTACTGCGCAACCGTAGTCCTAAGGGTCCCCCCGACCTCTGCCCCTGTGCCTGTGGCAGTCTTGTCAGGTATGAATGTGTTGAACGAATTGCCGTGGCACCTTAAGCACACCTCGTAGATATAGGGCTGCTGGTAGCCTGTGGCAGGGTCCCTGACAGTCCCTCCTATGTCAGCATACTTCATGCCCTTTACCCTGCCGCCGTCGCCGTCGCCTAAAACCCCGGTAGGCGCCTTTACCGCATGCGGGTTGTGGCAGTCATAGCATTCAACATGCTTGGTTGTTACTGGTATGGCTTCATTCACCACATGCAGGCCCGCAAGGCTCATGTCGTCAACCGGGTGGCCGCTCGCGGGAGAGGCTGACGGGCTCGGATACCTCTTGTTGATTTCGGTCTGTATGTTCTTGGTGGCAGAGGCAGGGGAGCCGTCATGGCACCTCTCGCAAAGGTTCTCCTCCCAAGAAATCAGCTGTCTCGGTATCATGTAATCCGAGGTTACGGAAGGGTTGCCGCTCGCAACCGTCTGCCTTGTTTCAGGCACGCCGCCGCTCCCGTCAGGGGATGTTATGTCATAGGCATTGGCCGCGTCCGGCGCCTTTATGCCGTGCGGCGTATGGCAGTTAAGGCAACTCCCTTTGTTGCCAGATGGGAGCGCACTCCTGCTGCTTCTCGGCCATATAAGTTTAGGCGTGCTCGTGCTGGTCTCACCTGTGCCGGGCCAGTAGAAATTCGTTGAATTGTAGTGGCTTGATGCCTGATATGTCGCTCTGCCCTGATAAAAACCCCACCTGCCCATTGTAGGCGGGCTTCCTGAGGAGTTTATATTGTTTATGTTGTCGTGACAACCCCAGCAGAGCCAGGAATAGTTAGCATCTGAGGTGCCATATTTCGTCATTAAAAGATATGACCATGGACCGGGGTTTGTATTTGGAGGAGGCTCGCTCCCGCCAAAGCTCGCATGCGGCTCGTGGCAGTGCGTGCATTCGCCTGATTTGTATTTGCCTGCCTCGGGTGTGTCGTAATAGGTTGCGTTTGTGCAGTTGCCGCCGTAGTCACTACCTAAACCCCTGTTCACGCCTCTGGCGCAGGGGGTCTCGCTGTCCGTTGTCCCGCCGCCGTGCTTGGTGTAGCGGAAGGCCCCGCCTGTGGCAGACGCGTCATGAAGGCTTATGCGCCATGCAATTATTGACGCGAGAAGAACCAATATGGAAATAACCGTAAGCCTGCGCATCTACAAATCCCCCTCTTTCCCCCTTTTTCAAAGGGGGAGAATAAGGAATGGTCTGGGTTCAGCAGCCGACCTATCCAAACTTATACACTTTTAACATTGTATTTGTCAATATAATTTATGCACTTATAGCGTGTTAGACATGAACGCCGATGACGGTTACTATTAATTCACCTGAAAATACCCCTTCCCCGGACCGGTTCTTTGAGCCGGTCAGTAAGGATGCGTATTTCACAAAAAAATAGATGATGGATACCATGTCCGGAAAGGCTATAGGCGCAAGGATAAAGCAGAGGAGAAAAGAGCTTAAAATATCACAGGAGCGGCTGGCTGAGGCCCTGGGCGTAAGCTATCAGCAGGTGCAGAGGTATGAAAACGGCGCAAATCTGCTTAATACCGATAAACTTCAGGCCGTAGCGGAATCCCTCAAGGTTCCATGCAGTTATTTCTTTGAAGATGCCGGTGTCACGGCGAGCGTGGTGAAGGCATCGCACATGACCTCAGATGAAATAAGACTCCTTAGACTCTTTAAGATGTGCGGTCAGAAATACAAGAAGGCCATCTTACTATTTATGAAACTTGCGGCAGCAAAGAGGCGGTGAGTCATATTCCGCTGAATCAGTTCCGTTGAGGCTTTAACTCAGGCCAGAGCCGTTTTTCCATCTCGGCTATTAGTGCTAAGAGCGTCAAAGGGTCTATCGCGGAAATCAAGACCGCGCCCTGCCTCTGGGCGAGGTTTTCGGCTATAATAGGGTCGGCCAAGTCAGCCTTGTTAAAGACCATAAGCGCAGGGATGGTGTCGAGCCCGAGCTCGGAAAGGACTTTTTCGACTTCGTTGATTCTGTCTTCAAACTTAGGCGCGCTCACATCAACGAGGTGGATGAGCAAGTCCGCGTCCTCCATCTCCTCGAGCGTTGACCTGAATGCCTTGAACAAATCTTCGGGCATCCGCCTTATGAACCCGACCGTATCCGTGATTACAGCCTCCTTTTCCCTCGGAAACCTCAAACGCCGGGACGCTGTATCGAGGGTGGCGAAGAGCTTGTCCTCCACGAGCGTGGCGCTCTTTGTAAGGGCGTTAAGAAGCGTTGACTTGCCGGCGTTGGTATATCCCACTATTGAAACTATGGGCATGTTGCTAAATCCCCGTTTCTTCCTCCTTTCGTATCTTCCCCTGCTTAAGGTTGCAAGCTCTTTTTCGAGCCTCGTTATTCTGTCTTGAACCCGCCTTCTGTCAACCTCCAACTTGGTCTCGCCCGGGCCCCTTCCGCCGATGCCGCCCGTGAGCCTCGAAAGCGCGGTCCCCTTTCCCGTAAGCTTGGAGAGGAGATACTTGAGCTGGGCAAGTTCCACCTGCACCTTACCGTCCCTCGAATGCGCCCTTCTGGCGAATATGTCGAGTATGAGCTGTGTCCTGTCAATGACCTTAAGCTCGGTAATCTCCCCTAATTCCCTTGTCTGCGTGGGCGTAAGCTCCTGATCGAATATGAGTAGCGTAGCCTCGTTCTGCAACGCCCTTATTATAAGCTCCTTGAGCTTGCCTGTGCCCATGAGGTATTTGGGGTTGAGCTGCGCGGGCCGCTGGATGACCATATCCAGCACGGCGACATCGCTCGTCTCGGCAAGGGCCTTAAGCTCTTCGAGTGAATCCGCCTGCTCGTCCTTGTGCCTTGTTGACACGCTTACGAGTATGGCCCGCTCCCTCTTGTCCCTGACATCCCTGACAATGGCTCTCCCCATCTCGTCTTCGAGCGAGTCCGTGAAGCCGCTCATGTCAAGCTCGAATGAATGAAAGGGCTGCGAAGGCATGAGCTCGAAATTCCTTGCCTGATGATTGAACGGAAGAAGGTAAGCACCGTGCATGTCAGCCGGAAGTCCGTTTTCGTCAACGCCTATTGCCGCCATGATGTCGAGCCTCAGAAGCGCGAGGTCAGTGAGGTCGTCCTGAGAAAGCGGCTCGTTCTTAAGGTGCGTGTGCACGCACCGGACGCCGCGGAGATGCCCCCTTCCGAGGGGATAGTCAGCGAGAACCGGTATCACGATTTCCCTGTCGCTCCCCACAATCACGGCAACTACAGAGCCTTTCCTGTCAATGATTGCGCCGATTTGCCTTTTGATTTCAAGGGAGAGTTCAGTCAAATATCTCGCAAGCTCAGGGGTGATGAGAGAAGAAGGCGGGGTTCTCCTGTTGTAAATCCTCTGAAGCCTTTTCGTCTGGCTGGACTTAAGGCCGATAAGGTTTCCGTAGAGCTGATGTATGGCACTGCCTCCTTTAGCGGGGATTATATCACACGCAGGGCCAAAGGCAATGCCCCCGGAATCTCACGAAGGAATTGACTGCCCTGCCTTTTTCTGATTAAGTATCTTCCGAAGGGGCCATCATGCTCAAAGAATACAAAATCCTCATAAACGGCGCGTGGCGGGCGACATCAAGGCCGCTCGATGTAACAAGCCCATTTGACAAAACCGTTGTAGGAAGGACATATCTCGCGTCTAACGCTGAGCTAAAGGAGGCAGTGGACGGCGCTGAGGCCGCCTTCAGGGAGCTTCGCTCATGGCCGTCTTACAGAAAGGCCGCTGTTATTCAGAAGGTGGTTGACGGTATAAAGGAACGCTCTGATGAGCTTGCAAAAATAATCGCGCTTGAAGCAGGTAAACCCATAAAAGATTCCCGCGTTGAGGTCAAGCGCGCAATGAGCACCTTCCAACTCGCTCTCGAAGAAACAAAGAGGCTGGGCGGCGAGGTCCTGCCCCTCGATATTATGGAAGGCTCTGAAGGAAGGTTCGGCATATTAAGGAGATTCCCGGTCGGGGTTGTCCTCGGCATAAGCCCTTTTAACTTCCCGCTTAACCTTGTGGCCCACAAGGTCGCGCCTGCAATGGCCTGCGGATGTCCCATAATAATAAAACCAGCGTCAAAGACCCCTCTTACAGCCCTCGTTCTCGGAGATATTATCACAAACGCGGGCTGGCCAGATGGCGGGGTTAATGTCGTTCCAGCGCGTGGCGAGGACGCGGAAAAACTCCTCGACGACGATAGAATCAAAAAACTCACATTCACCGGAAGCCCTGTTGTCGGCTGGCGCTTGAAGGCAAAGGCAGGCCAAAAAAAAGTAACGCTCGAACTCGGAGGGAACGCCGGAGTGATTGTGCACAATGACGCTGACATCGGCCTTGCGGCAAAGAGGTGCGGAGGGGGCGCTTTCTCATTCGCAGGACAGATATGTATTTCTGTCCAGAGAATCTATGTTGAAAAAACGGTCTTTGATGAATTCAGAGATTCTTTTCTCAAACATGTGTCAAAGATACGGCTCGGCAACCCGCTTGATGAAGACACGGATGTAGGCCCGATGATAGATGAAGCCGCCCTGCAAAAAACAGAGGAATGGGTAAACGAGGCTGTATCAGAGGGCGCGAAACTCCTTGCCGGAGGCAAGAGAAAAGGGGTTTTCTTTGAGCCGACTGTGCTTACAGGCACAAAGCCCTCAATGAAGGTCTGCTCTGAGGAGGTCTTTGCCCCTGTTGTAACGCTCGAATCTTATGCTCGATTCGAGGACGCCGTGGCAGAAATAAACCGCTCCAAATACGGCCTGCAGGCCGGGGTATTCACAAGCCGCATGAACAACATCCTGCTTGCCTATGAAACCCTGGATGTAGGCGCCGTTATAGTGAATGACATACCGACATTCAGGGTTGACAACATGCCCTACGGCGGTGTAAAAATGAGCGGGTTCGGAAGGGAAGGCGTAAGATACGCCATTGAGGAGATGACCGAGTTAAAGCTTCTCGCAATCAAACAGGACTGAAAGGCCATGTTTAATGGATTAATCCCAAAAACAATGTATTTTACAAAAAAGCTCTTGTGTTTTTTTAAAACCTGCGTTAGTATACAGTATACAAAAGACGGCCTTCAAAAAGAAGGCGGAAGGTGGTGATTTCTTTTGGCTCTTAAGATAACCGAGGATTGCGTTGCATGCGGGGTCTGCCTGCCGGAATGTCCGGTAAGCGCTATTACAGAGGGCGATATTTATGTGATTGACCCTGTTCTTTGCGTTGAATGCAAGGGACATTACGATTCGCCGAAGTGCGCCGAGGTTTGCCCGGTTGACTGTTGCGTGTCTGTCTGAGGCAAGGAACGAAGGCGGATGAAGGGCCGCCTTTTATTGGGCTGAATTGCCCCGGTCATTAAGCGGGCAAAGACACCTCAAGCGCAAAGCCCGAAACCCCTTAAATCGCATTTTAAAAGCCTGCCCCGCCCGAAAAAGGGCGGGGCAGGTTAGCTGGTTTTGCCTTTCGGCAAAGTGTTTCCCGTTCTTGGCAATCCATGGACGGATTGCCAAATTGCGAGGCTTAAGAAGTTGAGCAATTTGTGAGGCTTGGGCGAATTCACTTCGCCAAAGCCGTAGTTGAAAAAGTCCATGGACGGACTTTTTCAACCTTCTGACAGACAAACTATGAAAGAGTTCGCCGTATTCTGGGGCTGCACCATACAGAGCCGATTCCCATTCATTGAAAAATCAACGCGCATGGTCCTCGATGGGTTCGGCCTTCCATACAGGGACATTGACGGCTTCACCTGCTGCCCGGAAAAGTCCCTTGTCAATAATATTGACCGGGGGATGTTCATGCTCACGGCCGCGCGTAATGTCGCGCTCGTGGACAAGCTCGGCTGCGACCTCGTAAGTCCTTGCACGGGATGCGCCTCAAACCTCGCAACAGTCCGGAGCGAGCTTAAGTATAATCCCAAGGAGGCCGCAGAGGTAAACTCTGTCCTCAAGGAGGTGGGCGCGGAGTTCAAGGGCACGGCGAACCTATTCCACCTTGTCCCGTTTTTCCACGACTCAGTGGGCCTGCACGTCATAAAACAGAGAATCAAAAAGGACTTCAAGGGCATGAGGCTCGCCATACACTACGGCTGCCACATGATACGACCGTCGCACGCCCTTAAGAACGACGACCCGCTCGAGCCTAAAAAATTCGACAACCTCTTGAGGGCGCTCGGCGCGGAATCCATTGACTTCAGGACCAAGATGCTCTGCTGCGGACAGGGCCTCGACAGGGTTGACCAGCACGAAAACGCCCTGCATTTAGCGCGTGTCAAGCTAAAGGAGCTTAAGTCCCTGGGCGCGGACGGCCTTCTCCTCTGCTGCCCTTCGTGCTTCCTGCAGTTCGACAACAACCAGTTCCTTATGGAAAAGGAAGGGGAGAAGCTCGGCATCCCGGTCATATACTTTACCGAGCTTCTGGGCCTCGCGCTCGGATATTCGCCTGAGGAGCTGGGTATGCCTTACCACAGGATAGATGTCGCGCCTTTTATCTCAAAGTGGGAGGCGCTTCAGCAAAAACCGCCGGCCTCATCTGAAATAGAGGCCGGGCTGACTCAGCCGGGCGTCCTCGGCTGAGTATAAAGACCATGCTCGAAGCCAGACTTAACATCCAGCTCCTTGAACTGTGCTCCAGATGCGGAGCCTGCTTTTCCATATGCCCGTCCTGCGTAACGCTCCCCGGCTATGACCCGAGAGAGGTCATAAAGGACATTATTTCAGGAGACTGGGAGAAGTGGCTTTCTTCAAAGGCGATATGGCAGTGCCTTGAGTGCCACTACTGCCTTGAGCTATGCTTCCAGCACTACGGGTTCGAGAGCGCAATGACAGCCATGAGGACCATTGCCGCAAAGAGGGGCATACACCCGATTCAGGTAAAAAGGGGCTGGGAGATGTTCGTAAAGACCTCGCGGCTCGGGGAGCCGACGCTCCCTGCCCGAAAAAAACTCGGCCTTCCCGAACCAAAGAAAAGCGGGGTAGAGGAGTTCAAGAAGATGTATTCCATTCTTAAGGAGAAAAGAGGGCGGCGCTGATTCAAGAGAATCGCGCATGACCGGTGAACAAAGATGGAACATAACTATCAAAAAGACATATCAGGCTGCGGCCTCACCGGCCTTATAAGCAGGAAGAGGAACCGCCTGAGCGGAAGCCAGATTCTAAAGTCCCTGTGCCTCATGAACGACAGGGGTAACGGCCTCGGCGCCGGATTCGCGGCCTACGGCATATACCCTGAGCTCAAGGACTTCTACGCCTTCCACATCATGTACGACGACCCGTCGGTGAGATGGACGGTCGAGGAACTGCTGAAGGCGGGCTTCCATATAGAGAAGATAGAGGAAATGCCCACAAGTCCGGTGAAGGCAATACCCATAAGCCCGCTCATCGTGCGGTATTTCATCTCGCCGCAGAAGGAAAAACTCGCTGGAGATGTGCAGGGAGACGATTTTGTCGTTAACACGGTAATGAAAATCAACTCGGAGATTGACGGGGCGTATGTCTTCAGCTCAGGCAAAAACATGGGCGCATTCAAGGGCGTTGGCAACCCGTGCGACATAGCGGAATTTTTCAGGATAGAGGAATACGAGGGATACATCTGGACCGCGCACACGAGGTTTCCCACGAACACGCCGGGCTGGTGGGGAGGCGCGCATCCGTTCACGCTCCTCGACTGGTCAATAGTGCATAACGGCGAGATTTCGTCCTACGGCATAAACAAGAGATACCTTGAGATGTACGGCTACAGGCTCACGCTCCTTACGGACACCGAGGTGGCCGCATACCTCCTCGACCTCCTCATAAGGAGGCACGGCCTCTCCATTGATGTCGCCTGCTCGGTTCTGGCCTCGCCTTTCTGGAAGAAGATTGACGGGCTTGGTAACGAAGACAAGGAATTTTTAACGGCCTTGCGGCTCACATACGGGAGCGCGCTCCTGAACGGGCCGTTCTCCATACTCTTCGGCCACTCGAAGGGGCTTGTGGGCCTGAACGACAGGATTAAATTAAGGCCGCTCGTGGCCGCTGAAAAGGGCGACATGGTTTACATGGCGAGCGAGGAATCGGCCATCAGGGAAATCTGCCCTTCGCCGGACAAGGTCTGGGCCCCGAGGGCGGGCGAGCCTGTGATAGTCAATCTGGAGGAATAGAAGAAATGTTTACGAACCTTGCTCCGCCCGAATACCTCGCGACCATTGACCAGCTGAAGTGCATCAGGTGCAAACGGTGCATACACAACTGCGGCTGGAGCGTGTATTCATGGGGCGGGGATAAAATCCTCATAAACACCTCGAAGTGCGTCAAGTGCCTGAGGTGCTACCACTACTGCCCTGAGGAGGCCATACAAATCCTTGACAATGAGGTGCGCTTTAAATCCAACGCGTACTGGAGTTTTCACAACATAAGGAATATCAAGAGGCAGGCCGAGTCCGGCGGCATACCCATTACCGGAATGGGGAGCGACCTGCCGTATGAAATCCTCTTTGACAAGCTGCTCATAGACGCTTGTCAGGTTACGAACCCCTCGATTGACCCGTTAAGAGAGCCGATGGAGCTTAGGACTTATCTCGGCAAAAAACCCTCGAAGGTCGAGTTCGTGAAAGGCAAGGACGGCAGGCCCAAACTAAAGACAAAACTTTCGCCCCAGATACCTCTCAAGCTGCCTGTGATATTCTCGCCCATGTCCTTCGGCTCCATAAGCCTCAATGCCCAGAAGGTGTTAGCCATCGCGGCAAAGGAGTGCGGCATTGTCATGAACACCGGCGAAGGCGGCCTGCACGAAGACCTCCTTCCGTACAAGGACAACATCATCGTTCAGGTGGCGTCAGGCAGATTCGGCGTGAACCCGGACTACTTGAACGCCGGGGTTGCCGTTGAAATCAAAATCGGACAGGGCGCGAAGCCGGGCATAGGCGGCCATCTGCCCGGGGAAAAGATACCGCTCGAAGTGGCAAAGGCAAGGATGATTCCCGTGGGCACGGACGCTCTCTCCCCTGCCCCTCAGCACGACATCTATTCCATAGAAGATTTGCGGCAGCTCATATACGCCATCAAAGAGGCGACCGGATACAACAAGCCCGTATCCGTCAAGATAGCCGCCGTGCATAATGTCGCGGCGATAGCCTCAGGCATCGTCCGGGCGGGCGCCGACATCGTTTACATTGACGGGTTCCGCGGAGGCACGGGCGCGGCCCCGCTTGTCATAAGGGACCACCTCGGAATCCCCATCGAGCACGCCATAGCCGCTGTTGACGACAGGCTCAGGCAGGAGGGCATAAGGAACGAGGCGTCAATCATAGCCGCGGGCGGCATACGCTCAAGCGCAGACGCGGCAAAGGTAATCGCCTTAGGGGCCGATGCCGTGGCAATAGGGACCTCGGCCCTAATAACAATGGGCTGCACGGTTTGCGGAAAGTGCTACACCGGGAACTGCTCTTGGGGCATAACAACGCAGAGGCCGGAACTGACCACAAGGCTCGACCCTGAAATCTTCGCCCCGAGGCTTATAAACCTTATCCGCGCATGGGAGCACGAGCTTAAGGAGATACTCGGCGCCCTGGGCATAAACGCCGTAGAGAGTTTAAGAGGCAACCGCGAAAGGCTTCGCGGAATCGGCTTGGACAGCCAGATACTCGACATACTCGGAGTAAAGCCTGCCGGAAGGTAAATGCGTAATGCGTCATCCGTGGCGCGTGATGCGTTAAAGTAAAGGAGAAAAACTTTATATCATGCTTGAAATCAACGCAAAGGGTGTTTACTACAGGGACTTAAACCTTAGGGTGCGCGAAGCGCTCGAAAAGGGGGAAAAGGAAGTCCTCCTTAAGAATGTCAACGGCCAGTACTATATCGGCGACGGCTTAAGGGGCGACGCCGTAATCACGGTCGAAGGCACGCCGGGCAACGATTTGGCGGCGTTCATGGACGGCCCTACGGTAATCGTCAAGGGCAACGGACAGGACAACATAGCAAACACCATGAACAGCGGCAAGGTCGTCATAAAGGGCAATGCAGGAGATGTGCTCGGTTACGGCATGAGAGGCGGCAAGCTCCACATATTAGGCGATGTGGGCTACAGAATCGGCATACACATGAAGGGCACTAAAAAACAGTCGCCCGCCATAATAGTCGGCGGATGCGCCGGGGACTTTTTCGGAGAATACATGGCAGGAGGGGTGATTATCCTTCTCGGGCTTAACGCAGGCGCGGAAAAACCCATTGCCGGCGACTACCTCGGAACCGGCATGCACGGCGGCGTCATCTACATCAGGGGGGATGTTGACAAAGAACGTTGCGGGGCAGAGGTCGGGATAGTCGAGCTTGACGAAGAAGACAAAAAGACCCTTAAGGAATACCTGACCGAATACTGCGCTGATGTGGGCCTCAAGCTCGAAGATGTAATGAAAAAGGGCTTTAAAAAGCTGATACCGGCATCGTTA
>CAYIRV010000002.1:0-9121 GCA_964365865.1 uncultured Thermodesulfobacteriota bacterium
ATTTCGTGAACGAGTTCATGCCGGAGCTTTCGCCCAAGCTCAAGTTCCACGATGCCAAAGAAGACCTCTTTGACACGCACGGCATAGAGATAGAGCTCGCCGCGGCCCTTGAAAAAAAGGTGTGGCTCCGCTCAGGCGGGTATCTCATCATAGACCAGATGGAGGCCCTTACGGCAGTGGACATAAACACCGGCAAGTATGTGGGCAAAAGGTCTTCTGATGATACGATACTCAGGACAAACATCGAGGCGGTCGAGGAGACGGTCAGGCAGCTCCGGCTCAGGAACATCGGCGGCATAATAGTCATTGACTTTATTGACATGGCCCGCGCCTCTGACCGCGAGAAGGTCTATAACGAGCTTAAGGAGGCGCTTAAGGCCGACAAGGCGCAGACCAACATCCTTAAGATATCGGAATTAGGCATAGTCGAGATGACGAGAAAGAGGGTGCGCGAAAGCCTCGCCCAGTCGCTATGCGAGCCGTGCCAGTGCTGCGACGGGAACGGCCTTGTAAAGGGCAAGGACACGATAATAATGGACATATACAGGGACTTGAGCAGGGAACTGCCGCTAAAGCAGAAAAAGGCGCTTCTTTATGTGAGCGCGGCCATTGCCGAAAGGTTAGATGGCGACAGGGCGGCGCTTGAAGGTCTTGAAAAAAGGTTCGGGAAAAAGATAGAGATCCTGCCGGTAGAAAGGTTCGGTCTCGAAAGATACGAAATATATTAATATGAAAATGGGAAGTCTCTAATTTCCCTTGCCGTCCGCTAAGGCTTAAACCATTTCTTGCGTTCGTATCGGCGGTTATTGAAAAGCGTTGATTTGAGGGAAAAGGTTTCCCCCCTCGAAGGCTGTTATTTCCAATTCAGGCCGTGGGCTATATACTCGCCATACTCGGAGCGCTTCTTGTGCTCGAAGGGATTCCATACTTCGCCTTTCCTGCAAAGGCCAAGCGCTGGGCAGCGCAGGTTCAGGACGTGCCCGACAGGGTGCTCAGGCTCATCGGCGCCGCGTCAATGATAACCGGGCTGCTCCTTCTATACGCAAAGAGGCTTTTGTGGGGCTGAGGTGCGGGAAGTGTCGGTAAATGGAAAAAGGCTGCTCGCTGTCTTTATGCTCGTCTCTCTGTTCGGCTGCGTCCGCATAAACTCAGGCCAGGCCGCCAACGGCGGAAAACTCAGGGTGCTTGTTGTAAAGGGCGCGAGCCTCATCACGGTGCGCGGCTCCTCGGCGGGCAATACGCTGAAGGTCGGCCGCTTCAGGCCCGGGCGGGCGCTCGTTGACGGCAAGTACAAGGCGCTGCCCATAAAGTTCTTTCCCAAGGGCGAGGCCGTGTACCTGAACAACAAGCCCTACAGGGGCGTAATAGAAATATACGACGAGGGCAAGGGCCTGATGGCCGTAAACGAGCTCAGCGTCGAGGCCTATCTCGCAGGCATCGTAAGCAATGAAATCCCGGCAGGCTGGCCGGAGGACGCGCTCAGGGCGCAAGCCGTCATAGCGAGGACTTACGCCCTCTATCATAAGAAAAAACGGCTTAACGATAAGTACCACATCGAAGGCTCTGTCCTCGGACAGGTGTTCGGCGGCATGGCCTCCGAACACCCGGCCACCACCAGGGCGGTTGATGACACGAGGGGCGAGATTGTCGCGTATAACAGGGAGCCGGCCCTGACGGTTTATCACTCCAACGCCGGCGGCAGGACCGATAGGGCCTTGGATGTGTGGTCGAGCGATTACCCGTATCTCGTATCGGTTGAAAGCCCCTATGACTCGGCCTCCCCGGGCCTCAACTGGGAATTCGCCATACCGGTAAGCTCTTTCAAGACCTTGCTTAACGCGTCCGGGTATTCGCTGACAGAGCCTGAGGAGATATACGCCGAGTCAAAGACCCCTTCAGGCAGGATAAAGTCCCTCATTGTAAAGGACGAGGAAGGCGGGAGCGTCAGGCTTTCAGGCGAGGACTTGAGAAGGCTACTTGGATACTCATCGCTCAAAAGCTCCATATACAAGGTCTCAAGGAGCAACGACCTCTTTGAATTCAGGGGAAAAGGCTCAGGCCACGGGGTGGGGCTTTCGCAGTGGGGCGCAAAGGGCATGGCTGAGAACGGATATTCCTACAAGAAAATCCTAAGGCACTACTACCCCGGCACATCCATTATAAAGGCGTACTGACTGCATGAAAGCGGGTTCAAGAGAGCTGAAGGCATCATTGCCGCGCGCCTGCATGGAGATTGAAGCGTTTGACTACGACCTCCCTGAAGGGCTCATAGCAGATGAGCCTGAAAAGGAACGGGACGGGTCCCGGCTCATGGTGATAGACAAGGCATCAGGCTCCATAAGCCACAGGGCCTTCCCCAATATAATGGAATACCTGAAAAAAGGAGATGTCCTTGTCCTGAACGATACAAAGGTCATGCAGGCACGGCTCTTCGGCAGGAAAAAGACAGGCGGCCGAGTAGAGGTCATGCTCGTCGAAGAGTGCTTTGGGCCCGGGGAAAAAGGCAGCTGGCAATGTATGCTCAGGCCCGCGAAAGGTATTTCAAAAGGCTCGACAATCTTCTTCGATGAAGGCATCGAGGCCGAGGTAACGGGCGTTGACCAACAGGGCTTCAGGCTCTGCGCCTTTAAAGGCAACAGCCCTGAGGCTATAATGGAAAGGCAGGGCAGCATGCCGCTCCCGCCGTACATAAGGCGGCCCGCAAACGCCGGAGACACGGAAAGATACCAGACTGTGTTCGCCCGGCATACGGGCGCAGTGGCCGCGCCAACGGCAGGGCTGCACTTTACAAAGGGGCTTCTTGAGGACATAAGAAACTCCGGCGTTCTCGTCCTGTATATCACGCTCCACACAGGCCCGGGCACATTCATGCCTGTCCGCGAAAAAGACATAACAAGGCATAAGCTCCTGCCTGAACGCTACAGCATAAGCCCGGATACATTCAATGCCGTGGTCAGCGCTAAAAAGCAGGGGAGGAGGGTAATAGCAACAGGCACAACAGTCACAAGGGCGCTTGAGGCAAGCGCGTCAGACGGGTTCGACAGGCCGGCCCTTCAGGGGAAAACATGCCTTTTCATATACCCGGGATACGAGTTCAAGGTAATAGACCGCCTTCTTACAAACTTCCATCTGCCGCGCTCAACGTTGATAATGCTCGCAGCAGCCTTCACAGGACATGAACTCCTTATGAGCGCATACAAAGAGGCAATCAAACAAAAATACAGGTTCTATAGCTACGGCGACGCTATGCTTATTATATAACCGCCTCTTGCCTTAACCGGGATTTTGGGGGAACCTTTCTGTAGAAAGGCTTCCCCCAAGCCCCCTCCAAAGACTTTTAATGTTGCCCAAAAGACCCCACCCCACAATATGGCGGATTAACATTTATTTAGACTTGGATGGGGTGGGGTCTTTTGGGCAAGAACACTAAAAGTTTTTGAAGAGAGCTTTCAACCGCCCACTTCCTTACTCCCTCCCCACTCGCGGGGGAGGGTAGGGTGGGGGCTGGAGAAACTTTTTACAAAAAGTTTCTCTCAAGAACCCCCGGTTAAGGCAAGAAGCGGTCATATTGATATGGGATTCGGGTTTGAGCTGATAAAGGAGGACTGCGGGGCACGGTTAGGGCGCGTTACGACCGCGCACGGGTCTTTTCCCACGCCTGTGTTTATGCCTGTGGGCACGAGGGCCGCTGTCAAGGCCCTTTCGACCGATGATTTGAAGGAGTTGGATGTTGATATAATACTTGCCAATACTTATCATCTGTATTTGAGGCCCGGGCATGAGCTTATAAGGAAGCTCCGGGGCCTGCACTCATTCATGAACTGGGACAGGAGCATACTTACCGACAGCGGCGGGTTCCAGATATGGAGCCTCGGGGCATTGAGGAAGATTGACTCGACCGGGGTGAGGTTCAAGTCCCACATAGATGGTTCGAGTTGCGTGCTTACGCCGGAGTCCGCGGTTGAGGTTCAGGAGGCGTTGGGCTCCGACATAATGATGCCGCTCGATGAATGCACGCCTTATCCGGCTGACAGGGATTACGCGAGGAACTCCATGGGATTGACGCACGACTGGGCAAGGAGGTCCATGCTCGCGCGAAAGGCCGGCGAGCAGGCGTTGTTCGGTATAGTGCAGGGCGGGATGTATGCGGATTTGAGGCAGGAGAGCGCGGACGCCATAGCGGGCATGGGTTTTGACGGATATGCAGTGGGCGGCGTGAGCGTAGGGGAGGGCAAGGCGCTCATGCGGGAGATGGCCCACGCGGCAGTAGAGAGGCTGCCGAAGGGCGCGCCGAGGTATCTTATGGGCGTAGGCACGCTTGAGGACCTCGTTACATTCGTGGGCATGGGGTTTGACATGTTCGACTGCGTGCTGCCCACGAGATGCGCCCGGAACGGAACTCTCTTTACAAGAAAGGGGAAATTGGTTATAAAGAATGTTCAGTATGCCGATGACCCGGCGCCCATAGAGGAAGGATGCCTGTGTTATACATGCAGGAATCACTCGAGGGCGTATCTCAGGCATCTATTCATGGCAGGGGAGATGCTTGCCGCCCGGCTTAATACCATCCACAACCTCTGCTGTTACGCCGGGCTTATGAGGGATGTGAGGAAGGCAATTGACGGAGGGGATTTCGAGGGTTTTAAGAGACGGTTTTTTTCTGAAAGACAAGCGGGCAGGGAAGACAGGACTGAATAAATTTAAAACGGCCTGCCTCTAAAAGGCAGGCCATAAACCAAGGAGGTTTAAAGTGATACTTAATTTCATCGCACTTGCGCTTGCCGAGGAGGGCGGCGCGGCTCCAGCGGCTTCGCAGTCGCCTTTTAGCGTGTCAGGACTTTGGAATATCGCGCCGCTCATTCTCCTCGTCGTCATATTCTATTTTCTCCTTATAAGGCCCCAGCAGAAAAAGGCCAAAGAGCATAAGGAGATGTTAGGTAAGCTCGAAAAGGGCGACAACATAATAACCAATAGCGGCATATACGGCAGGGTGGTTTCCACGGCGGATGACACGGTAACCGTGGAGATTGCCGACAATGTCAGGGTCAAGATGGCCAAAGACGCCGTTGCCGTGAGAAAGCCGCAGGGATAAAGGGATGCCCGCTAAAGGCATAGGTAGTATCGCGGGGTTAAGATGAGGAGCATACTCCTTCGCATCCTTCTTTTGGCCGGGTTCACGGTCCTGGCCCTCGTGCTGTTTCTTCCCTCCACCCCTATTTCCAAGGGGCTTCCGGAGTTCTGGACAAGGAACATCCCGAAGATAGTCCTCGGCCTTGACCTTCAGGGCGGTATGCACCTTGTCCTCGGCGTTGACAGGGACAAGGCGGTCGAGGCCCATGTGCAGAGGCTCGCGGGCCCCATAGAGGACTCGTTGAAGAAAAAGAACATCCCTTACGGCGCGGTGTCCAAGGACGGCGGCGCGGGTATTTCCGTAAGCTTCTTTGACGAGAAGACGCGGGACGAAATCAAAAAGCTCATTGACGACGAGTATCCTGTCTTCGGCGCCCCGGCGGTCAAAGAGGGAAAACTCGTCTACGGCATTTCCGACTCTGAATCAAAGAGGATAAAGGAATGGGCGCTTTCGCAGGCGCTTGAGACCATCAGGAACAGGATTGACAAGTTCGGGGTCGCCGAGCCGATTATACAGAAGCAGGGCGAGAGCGAGATTACGATACAGCTTCCCGGGCTCAAAGACCCTGAACGGGCCATACAGCTTATCGGAAAGACCGCGGTGCTGGAGTTCAGGCTCCTTGATGAGTCAATGGACCCGTACAAGGCCGTAAGCATGGGCGCGCCGCTCGATTCAGACGTGTTGTACCAGACACGCAAGGACAAGGAGACCGGGGCAGCCGAGAAGACGCCGTTTTTGGTAAAGAAAGAGATACTCTTGGGCGGGGACGCGCTTTCAGACGCGAGGGTGGCCTTTGACACGCAGTACAACGAGCCGTATGTTTCCATCACATTCGACTCGACTGGTTCGCGCGTCTTCGAGAGGGTTACGAGCCAGAATGTCGGAAAGAGGCTTGCCATCGTGCTCGACGGCAATGTCCATTCAGCCCCCCAGATAAGGGAGGCCATCGCAGGCGGCAAGGCGCAGATAAGCGGCGGGTTTACGCGCGAGGAAGCCACGGATTTGGCCATAATCCTCCGCGCCGGCGCGCTTCCGGCGCCTGTAAGGATAGAGCAGAATGTTACGGTGGGGCCTTCGCTCGGAGAGGACTCCATAAGGGCCGGGGTCAAGGCCGCGGTGCTCGGCGGCGTTCTCGTCCTTATATTCATGGCCGTATATTACAAGATGTCGGGGCTTATAGCCGACTTCGCCCTGCTGTTGAATATCATAATGCTCCTCGGAGCGATGGCGTGGCTCAACTCCACGCTTACGCTTCCCGGCATAGCGGGCATAATACTGACGATAGGCATGGGCGTTGACTCCAATGTCCTCATATTCGAAAGGATAAAGGAGGAGTTGAGGAGCGGCAGGACCGTGCGCTCGGCCGTGAACGCCGGCTATGACAGGGCGTTATTGACCGTAATTGACTCGCATGTAACCACGCTCATAACCGCGGCCGTGCTCTTCCAGTTCGGAAGCGGCCCGATAAAGGGCTTTGCCGTGTCGTTGAGCCTCGGCATACTCATTAACCTGTTTACCTCGTTAGTGGGCACAAAAGTGGCGTTTGACATACAGAACGAAAAGTTCGGGGTGAAATCAATAAGCATATAACCCCCCATATCCTCCCCCCTTAATTAAGGGGGGAGGATATGGAAGGGAGCATTAGCCCCCATTAGTCCCCCGCCTTAAACACGCGGGCACAGGCCCCCTTTACTAAAGGGGGAGAATAAGGAAGGGTTGATTTTACGAAGGCAGAAGGGCCATGGACATCTGGGGAGAAACAAGTATAGATTTTATAGGCAAGCGCCGGATAGCCTATACATTTTCGGTTATCGCGGCCATTATCGGCATTATCGCGGCCATAGCCATACCGCTCGGAAAGGCGAATCTCGGCACTGACTTTTCAGGCGGCATCGCCGTGCAGTTCAGGTTTTCGCGCCCGGTGGTCATTGACGATGTCCGGGCGCTTATTCAAAAGAGCGAGTTCAGGGACGCGTCCCTCCAGCAGTTCGCCGAGCCGAATAAGCTCCTCGTAAGGCTTAAGCGGTCGGAAGGAGACCTCAATGCCGCCACCGACGCCATGAGCGCGGTATTCTCAGGCGGCCTTCCGGACAACCCCTTTACCGTAGACTCGATAACCGCAATAGGCCCCACGGTGGGCAAGAAGCTCCAGAAGGACGCGCTCTGGGCAGTCGCCATATCCCTCCTGGGCATACTCATATATGTGGCGTGGAGGTTCGAGTTCAGGTTCGGCGTGGCGGCCGTTGTGGCCACATTCCACGATGTGCTTTTTGTCCTCGGCTTTCTTTACATATTCGACAAGGAGATGACGCTCCTCATAGTAACCGCGCTTCTGACGCTCGCCGGATATTCGCTTACCGACACGGTCGTTGTCTTTGACAGAATCCGCGAAAACATGCACAGACGCACGAAAGAGGACACCATAACGCTCTTAAACAGGTCAATAAACGAGGTCTTGAGAAGGACGATAGTAAACTCCATAGCGACCATCATCGCCGTATCCGCGCTCCTTTTCGTCGGCGGCGAGGTGCTTTATGACTTTTCCATCGCCCTGTTCGTAGGCATCATCGTAGGCACATATTCCTCCATATTCATAGCCTCGCCTATTCTCTTGTTCTGGGAAAAAAAGAAGACAACCGGGCCGGCAAAGGCCTGAGCCGCGCGGTTAGCGCGGTAAATACTCGCAAAAAAATTATGATTACAAAGGGACAACCCGATGGCGAATGACGCGTTTCTAAAGGCATGCAGGCTTGAGAAGGCCGGATATACGCCGGTGTGGCTCATGCGTCAGGCCGGCCGCTACCTTAAGGAATACATGGCCATAAGGTCACATCACTCGTTCCTTGAGATGTGCAGGACTCCGGACCTCGCGTGCGAGGTTACCCTCCAGCCGTTGAGGAGGTTCGAGCTGGACGCGGCCATAATATTCGCGGACATACTCCTTCCGCTCGACGGCATGGGAATCAATCTCGAGTTCGCCAAGAACGAAGGCCCTGTCATATCCAATCCAGTAAGGAGCATTAAGGACATAGAGGCATTGAGGGTAATAAACCCCGAGGAGCATGTGCCGTTCCTTCTTCAGGCCATAAGGCTCGTGAAAAAGGAGCTTAACGGAAAGGCCCCGCTCATAGGCTTTTCAGGCGCGCCGTTTACCATAGCGAGCTACATAATAGAGGGCGAGGGTTCGCGGAGCTACATACACACCAAAGCCCTCATGTACAAGGAGCCGGAGGCATGGAGGCTCCTCATGGACAAGATTACGGAGAGCCTTTCGCTTTACCTTAGCGCCCAGATTGACGCGGGCGCGGAGGCGGTGCAGGTGTTTGACAGCTGGGTGGGATGCCTTTCGCCCGGCGATTACATGGAGTTCGCGTTCCCATACACCAAAAGGCTCATTGCCTCGGTCAAAAAGAGGGTGCCTGTCATAAACTTCAGCACCAACACGGGCGCGTATCTCGACCTCGTGAGGGAGGCGGGCGGCGATGTCGTGGGCGTTGATTGGAGGGTAAGGCTCGACAGCGCGTGGAAGACAATCGGCTATGACAAGGCCATTCAGGGGAACCTCGACCCGGCCGTGCTTTTCGGCGGCTCTGACACTATAAGGAAAAAGGTCAAGGACATTCTCGACATGGCGGGCGGCAGACCCGGCCACATATTCAACTTCGGACACGGCATACTCGTGGGAACGCCTGTTGACAATGTCAAGGCGCTCGTGGACGCAGTGCATGAATTGAGCGCAAGATAACCCCCCTTAGTCCCCCCTTAAATAAGGGGGGATGATGATATGGAAGGGGGCATTTAACACGGAAAAAAACATATAAGACAGGAGAATGAATATGTCATGGGAAGAGAAGAAGAAAAAGGCCGCCTTGTTGATGGCGTTCGGATGCCCGGAGACATCGGCGGATGTGGAGCTTTTCATAAGGAGGATACTTAAGGACAAGGCCGTGCCGGAAAGCGTTATCAAGAATATCGAAGAGAGGTATTCGC
>CAYIRV010000002.1:9221-22418 GCA_964365865.1 uncultured Thermodesulfobacteriota bacterium
AAGGACAAGGCCGTGCCGGAAAGCGTTATCAAGAATATCGAAGAGAGGTATTCGCTCATAGGCGGGAAGTCCCCGCTCCTCGACATAACGAGGGCGCAGGCAAAGGCCATCGAGGAGGCGCTTAACAAGAGCGGCGAGATATATAAGGTCTATATTGCCATGCGTTACTCGCGGCCATATATAAAGGATGCGCTTAAGGAGATGAGGGACGCCGGATACAAGGATGCCATAGGCTTGGTCATGTCGCCTTTCAACTCCCCTGTGAGCACAGGCGGATACATAACCGATTTCGAGGCGGCCTCTGCGGAAGAGGCCGGGCTGCCGCAGCTCTTTTTCGTTTCCGATTGGCACGTCCTTCCGCGCTTCGTTGACGCGGTCATGGAAAAGATAGACGAGGGCATGGCGTCATTTGCCGGAAAGGACGATGTTTTAGTGATATTGTCGAGCCACAGCCTGCCCATATCCGCGCTTGAAGGAGACGCTTATGAGATGAAGGTGCATCAGGCGGTTGATTTAATCGGCAAGAGGCTCAAGACAGACTACAAGGCGGCTTATCAGAGCAAAAGCTCAGGGCTAAAGGACTGGCTCAGCCCCTCTGTGGAGGATGTCATGGCCGAGGCCAAGAAGTCAGGAAAGACCGGCGTGCTTGTGGTTCCGCTCGGGTTCGTGTCCGACAATATCGAGACGCTTTACGACATTGACATACACTTCAGGAAGACCGCCGAATCCCTCGGCCTTGTTTTCAAAAGAAGCGCCTCCCTCAATACATCGCCCAAGCTCATGGGGCTTCTGGCCGAACTCATAAGGAACCGCAACTTCAACTATTTCTACTAATGAAGAGGGCCGTTGTCATAGGCGCCGGTATAGCCGGCCTTGCCGCGGCCTTAAGCCTCAGGGAGCACGCAAAGGGCGCCCCCTTTGAACTCATCCTCCTCGACAAAAATCCGAGGCCCGGCGGCAACATCGTGACCGAGCGCGCCAACGGTTTTTTGATAGAGGGCGGGCCAGACTGTTTCCTTTCCGAAAAGCCTTGGGCAATGGAGCTTTGCAAAAGGCTCGGGCTCGAACACGAACTCCTCATGACAAACGACGAGTTCAGGAAGACCTTCGTTTATTCCAACGGCGCGCTGCATGAGCTTCCGGAGGGCGTAATCCTGATGATACCCACCAAGATTCTTCCGCTCGCGTTCTCAAGCCTGATAACATTTAAGGGAAAATTCAGGATGTTCATGGAGCTGTTTGTCCCGAAGAAGAAGGACAGGGAAGACGAAAGCCTCGCGTCTTTCGTAAGGAGAAGGCTCGGTCAGGAGGCGCTCGACAAAATCGCCGAGCCGCTCGTGGCCGGCGTGCACGCCGGAGACCCGGACACAATGAGCGTCCGGAGCAGTTTCCCGAAGTTCGTCCAGATGGAGGAAGAATACGGGAGTCTGATTAAGGGGATGATTAAAAGGATGTCCCTCATCAAGGGCGCGCCTTCTCACCTCCCCCTGACACAAGGGGCGGGTGAGAAGGTAACGATGTTCGTTACCCTTAAGCACGGATTGGGTGCGCTTGTCGCAGAGATTACAAAGAGGCTCTCAGGGTTTGAAAATACATTTATAAAGACCGGCGTCAATGTGGAATATGTCTCGGCAAAGCACGGCTCATTCGAGGTTGTCTTAAAGGGCAGCGGCTCCATCGAGGCTGACACGGTCATAATCGCGGCCCCTGCTTACGCGGCCTCCCGGCTCGTTAAGCGGCTCGACCCGGCTATCTCGGAAAAACTCCTCTCAATCCCATATGCCTCAACCGCCACAATATCCCTCGGATTCAACAAGAAGGACATCAGTCACCCGATGAACGGTTTCGGGTTTGTTGTCCCCAAGATTGAAAAGAGGAGGCTCATGGCCGCCACATGGGTATCGAGGAAGTTCAAATACCGCGCGCCCGAGGACAGTGTGCTCATAAGGTGCTTTGCGGGCGGGGCAAAGGACCCTGCAATCGTAAACCTCTCTGACGAAGAGCTTATAGAAATCGCAAGGCAGGAGCTTAAGGAAATAATGGGCATCGTTGCGGAGCCTGTGCTCGCAAGGGTGTATAAGTGGATTAACGCCATGCCCCAGTACACCATAGGCCATGAGCAAAGGGTGTCTGAGATAGAGGAGATGCTCGGAGCGCATCCCGGACTGTATCTTACAGGCAGCGCTTACCACGGCATAGGAATAAGCGACAGCGTAAGAAACGCGGAAATAACCGCAAAAAAGGCCCTGCACCATCTCTCAGCAACCTGAAAACCATAACCCGAAGTATTCCCCTAACCCCCCTTTCTCCCCCCTTAAATAAGGGGGGAGAATAAAGTCTGCCCCCGCTTACTACATGCGGGCGCAGGCCCCGCGTGTTTTTTATAGGGTCAGAAGGTTATGTTTGGCCTTAGAATTATCTGGAAGCTCTCCGGGTCTCTTTCGCTTAATACCCCTGTGTATTTCCTGTCCCCTTCCCAGATGAAGCCTGCGGCAAGTGAAAACGCGACCTTGCGTTTTTCGAGCGGCCATTTCTTGTCAATCGTGAAGTAGTGCCTTATGGGCGTAAGGCTCCTCATGTCCATGTCAAAGGTGTATTCGAAGCCGCTGTTGGCGAGTATGGAATCCAGCCTTTCAAAATCCAGTCTGTCCCGCCTTAGCGATACATAGAGCGCGTCCCGTATGTCCGGGTTGGAGTGGAGTTTGCCGCCCACGCGGAAGCTCCAGTGAAGGTCGTGCGTAGCGAACTTCCTGTCGCCCTTTATTTTCCACTCGAGCTCAACGGATTTGTCTTCGATAAGCTCGTTGTCCTTTATGTGGTAATTTGAAAAGCTGAGGAGGTATCCCATGTATCCGAAGTTGCCGCGTTCATGCTTCCCGCCCGGGCTTGAGAATCTAACGACATTGCCGAGGAACAAAGAAAACGCGTATGGCTCCTGAAACCCGGCTGTTACGGCCTTGATAAGGTTGACATCCCCGATGACCTCGCCGTTTTTGTAGAATTCAGGGGAGTTCTCCTTAAGATGCACTCCGAGGTTCGGCATGGGGAAGACAGCGGCCTCAAGGACTACGAACCTCGGCACATAGGAGCTGAAGAGAAGCTCCTTGTATATCTGGAACTCGTCCTTTTCCCCGGCGTCAGGTATGGGTTTATCGGTAAGGTTTATGTAAAGCCCGATGTTGGAGTAGTAGGCGTCAAGCTCGTATTCGAACGTGGCCCGTTCTGTTTTCGGCGCTTCGCTCTCTTTGACTGACTCTATGTCGTTGGCAAGAAGCGGCTGATGGGAGAGGAGGCTCAAGGCAAATACGGACAAGACCGCTGAAAAGAGCTTGAGAAAGGCACCCCCCTTTTCCCCCCACCCTTCCCTCCCCCACAAGGGGGGAGGGATAAGAGGGAGGGGTCGATTATAGGGGGGGTTAGGGGGGGTTATGGAACTGAATTTCATTCTTTGAAGGCGCATTCTTTTCTTAAAGATGCCGATAATATACCAGCAAACGACCTGAAAAGGAAGGAAAACGGTTTGCTCTGCGGTTTGGCGCGGGCGCGGGCCAAAAGCGCATTTGACTTACACAAGCCTTTGGAATATCATATCAATTTACTGGAAAGGCAAATGATTTCTTTCGACGGGACAGCAGTGGGATTAAATATGAGTTCGCCAATAATAACTGCAATTATCGGCGCGTTTTCTGCGGCACTAGTAAGCGGTATAATTAAAGCAGTTCAATGGTATGGAGGACGTAAGGCGCTAATAAAAGCGATTAAAATTGGTATATATCATGAAATTGAACATCACCATATAATTGAATTAGAGAAAGATGAAGATAGTTCTCCTAATTTTGTTCTTACGGGTTTTCAAAATCATTTTTATAATAGCAACATTTCAAATATTACCAAACTTTTAAGCGAAGACCTTGTTCTGATGCTAACATTTTATTATTCGAGCCTAACATCAGTTGTTGATTATCAAGAGAGGCTTTCTAAATTTAACTCTGAAATCAAGGAACTTTCAGAATACGATTCAACGACTGGTAATTTGGCACCTAAGTTTCCTATTACACCCGAAGAAAAATCACATTTGAAGTTTTTAATAACGGTAAGAGAGGACATTAGACCTGTTTTGAGAGTTTTTCTTGCACCATCGATGTTTACAAGAAAAAAATTGCTTTTACTACTAAAAGGCGCTTTTAGAAACGACCCGTCACAAAGACAATTTATAGATGTCTTACCCGAACATCAAGCATGGTGGAAAAAAAATTCAGAAGGAAGAGGGAGAGGTCCGCTAAAGTGAAGAAAAAGGCTTACAATGTGGCCATAGCCGGGGCAACCGGGGTCGTTGGCAGGGAGTTTCTTAAGATATTGGAGGAGCGGGCCTTTCCAGTGGACAGGCTCATCCCGCTCGCTTCAGAGCGGAGCGCCGGGTCAACGGTCGAGTTCAGGGACAAGGAATTCAAGGTCAAGCCCATAACGGATGAGAGCTTCGACGGCATTGATATAGGGCTTTTTTCCCCGGGCGCGTCCGTGAGCGCCGTGTATGCGCCCAAGGCCGCTGAAAAGGGCTGCGTTGTCATTGACAACACGAGCCAGTTCAGGATGGACCCGGATGTGCCGCTCGTTGTCCCTGAGGTAAACCCTCAGGACATCGCTATGTATAAAAAGAGAAACATCATAGCAAACCCGAACTGCTCCACTATCCAGATGGTGGTTGCGCTTAAGCCTATCCATGATTGCTTCAGGATACAGAGGATAGTCGTCTCCACATACCAGTCTGTGTCAGGCGCGGGCAAGGAGGCCATGGAGGAGCTTTCAGCCCAGGTCAGGGCGCTGCTCAACATGCAGCCCTTTGACATAAAGATTTTCCAGCACAGAATCGCGTTCAACTGCCTTCCGCAGATAGATTCCTTTCTTGATAACGGATACACAAAGGAAGAGATGAAGCTCGTGGACGAGACAAAGAAAATCTTCGGGGACGATTCCATAAAGGTTACGGCAACGGCTGTGCGCGTGCCTGTGTTCGTGGGCCATTCTGAATCCGTGAACATCCAGACTGAAAAGCCGATAAGCCCTGAAGAGGTGCGGGAACTGCTGCGAAATGCCCCTGGCGTAAAAGTCGTTGACGAGCCGAAGCAGGGGCGTTACCCGACTCCTGCGGACGTTGCTGACAAGGACGATGTGTTTGTGGGAAGGATACGGAAGGACGATACCATACCGAACGGCATAAACATGTGGATAGCGGCGGACAACCTGAGAAAGGGCGCGGCCCTGAACGCGATCCAGATAGCCGAGTTGCTCATAAGGGATTACCTGTAGGGCATGTTCCCATTGGGCATTTCCCTATGACGCGGAATATCAGGCTCATTGTAGAATACGAAGGCACGGGGTATGCCGGATGGCAGTTTCAGGCCGGGCTCCCTACCATACAGGGAGAGCTCGCGGCTGCGCTCAAAAGACTTACCGGCCAAGAGCCTAAGCTCATCGGCGCGTCCCGCACCGACGCAGGGGTGCACGCATTTGGGCAGACCGTCAACTTTCACACAGAGAGCCGGATACCTCCGAACGGCATGATTATGGGGCTTAACTCTCTCCTGCCGCCTGACATAGCAATAAAGGCGGTTGAGGAGGCAGGCCCTGAGTTCGACGCAAGGAGGGACGCAAGGGGCAAGACCTATATTTACAAGCTCCTGAACAGGGGCTTCCCCTCCGCGCTTCTCAGGCGCTGGACATGGTTTGTGCATAAGCCCCTGGATATAAGCCTGATGCGCGAAGGCGCGGGCCATATGGTCGGAGAAAAGGATTTTTCGTCCTTCATGGCCGCTCATTCAGACTCCCTTCATTCAGTTAGGGAGGTTACCTCGGTTGAGGTAAGGGATGCGGTTGAAGGGGTCATAGAAATAGAGGTAAGGGGGACAGCGTTTCTAAGGCACATGGTAAGAATCATGGCAGGGACCCTCGTGGCAGCTGGGTCAGGCAGGATTCATCCGGCTCAAATCAAGGCCATCATAGAGGCTCGCGACAGGACAAAGGCGACCATGACCGCGCCTCCGCAGGGGCTTTTCCTGATGAAGGTGGATTACTGATTTTGTAAAGAGGATGTATGGAGATTTCAATAGGCCCTGTGCTCTTCGAGTGGAAGAGGGAAGACTTCATTAGGTTCTACGAGGAGGTCTCGGAAATGGATGTGGACACGGTCTACATCGGCGAGGTGGTCTGCTCGAAGAAAAAAGGGCTTAAGCCAAATGACATCGGCGCTATGGCGAAGCTCCTCGAAGGGGCCGGTAAAAAGGCGGTTCTTTCAACGCTCGCCGTGGTCTCCAATGAGGAGGAGCTTGGTCTTACGAGGTCTTTACTCAAGCTCCCGTATGCTGTCGAGGCCAATGACATGTCGGTCTTCAATATGATTGAAAAGGGAAGGCCTGTTTACGCGGGGCCGCACATCACCGCGTATAACGCCCAGTCCATAGAATTCCTGAAAAGCGCGGGTGTAAGCCGCGTGGTGTTCCCTGTGGAGCTTTCAAAGGACTCCATAGCCTATAATATAAGACAGACAGGCATCGAGGGCGAGGTGTTCGGCCACGGCAAGGTCCCGCTCGCGTTCTCATGGAGGTGCTATACATCACGGGCCTACGGCCTTACCAAGACCGGATGCCGCCATCACTGCGCCCTTCACCCTGACGGCATGGAGATAAAGGCCATCGAAGGCGAGCCGCTCTTTACGCTCAACGGCACCTCGATATTGAGCGCATCGGTATATTCGCTTGTCGAGTTCGTGGATGAGCTCAAGGAGATCGGGGCCGCGGCCATAAGGATTTCACCGTCCTTGAAAGGGACAGGCAAGGCGGTTCAAGTGTTCAGGAAGAGGATGAGCGGGGGCATTGGGCCTGAAGAGGCTGTTTTGGAGCTTAAGGACGCGCTCGGGGGCGGCGCGCTCTCCAACGGCTGGTTCCACGGCAAGGCAGGCAAGGACTACACAGGGTCAGAGGCAGGCTCAAGGGCGTGTTTATGACACCAAAACGGAGGGTGCTATGACGGATTTACTCGATAAGGCGATTCAAATCGGGGTAGGGCTTGAGAAAAAGGCGAGGGAGTTCGTGGAGGAGATGAAAAAGGCCGGCACTGCGGAAACAGCGCCCAAGGAAGGCGCAAGCGCCCTTACCCCTCGGCAGGAACTTGAAAACAGGGTTGTGGAAGAAGGGATAAAGGCCGTAAAGGAGTTCCTATCCTTTCTTTCGTCCGCAAGGGACAGGCTCGAAAAGGGCGCCTCGTCCACATCAGAGCAGGTGCTTGAAAAGCTCAACATCGCCACTCAGGCGGACCTCGATGTCGTAAAAGAGATGGCCCGCGTGGCGCGTGAAAAGGTTGACGCGCTCGAAAAAAAAGTCGCGGAACTCGAAGAGCTTGTAAAAAACGGCTAACACAGGGCGCTGAAAGGGTAATTTGGGGGAAACCTTTCTGTAGAAAGGTTTCCCCCAAATTACCCTTTCCCCAACCCGTCAGCCGCATTAAGGCATGCAGACATACAGGAAGATACGCAGGCTCAATAAGATTGCCGTAACCCTTATAAGGTACGGCTTCGGCGCCGTCGTTACCGAGATGCGCGTAATACCGGTCTTGTCCTCTGTGGAGAGGTTTTTCCTTACGCGCAGGAAGGGCGAGGGGCTTACGGCCGCAGAGAGGCTGAGACTCGTGCTCGAGGACCTCGGCCCGACATTCATAAAGCTCGGGCAGATTGCGTCAACCAGGGCCGACCTTCTGCCGCCCGACTGGGTGGACGAGTTCAAGAAGCTTCAGGACGCGGTCTCTCCGTTCCCGTTCGACGATGTGAAAAAGACGGTGGAGACCGCGCTCAAGTCAAGGCTCGAGGACAGGTTCTCCTCGTTTGACGAAAGCCCCGTGGCATCCGCCTCAATCGCGCAGGTGCACTTCGCTGTTTTGAAGGACGGCACTAACGCAGCCGTGAAGGTGAAGAGGCCCGGTATTGACCTCATCATCGAGGCGGACATATCGGTCATGAGGACATTTGCCGGCCTTCTCGAAAGATATGTCCCGGCCTCCCGGCGCTACCGCCCCGTGGAGGTCGTCCGGGAGTTCGAGCGGGTCATAAAGACCGAGCAGGACTTGACCGTTGAGGGCGCCAACATGGCCCGGTTTCTGAACCTCTTCAAGGACAACCCAAATATACAGATACCCAATGTCTATTGGGATTATACGGGCAGGGAAGTCCTTACAATGGAGCGCATAAGCGGGACCCCGATTGACGAAGTCGAAACGCTAAAGACAAAAGGGATTGACATAAAGGCCGTGGCCGTGAGGGGCATAGAGGCGTTCTTCCAGCAGGTCTTTGACTTCGGGGTCTTCCACGCGGACCTTCATCCCGGCAATATATTCGTAAGAGACGACGGCGTCATAATATATCTCGACTTCGGAATCGTGGGCAGGCTCGACAGGAGGGTTAGAAAATATCTCGCCCAGATGCTTTACCATCTGGTGAAGGAGGATTATCACGGCATGGCCGCGGTCCACAGGGAGATGGGCCTCATAGGAAAGGATGTAAGCATAGAGGAGTTTGAGGAGGCGCTCCGTGAAATAGCGGAGCCTATATACGGGAGGAAGCTGGAGGAGATAAGCATATCGGCCCTTCTTATGAAGCTCATACAGACCGCGCGGAGGTTCAAGATGACGCTTCAGCCCAACCTCCTGCTCCTTCAGAAGTCAATGGTCATAATAGAAGGCGTGGGCAGGCAACTCTATCCGGACATAAACATGTGGGAGGTGGCAAAGCCGCTTATCTTCAGGTGGATGCTCAATGAGAAGTTTTCCCCGGAGGCATTTATGAAGGCGGGGAGGGATTTCGCGGGCAACGTAGCCGGGTCTCTCGCCAATCTCCCGTTAAACGCCAACAGCGTCTTGTCCAAGACGCTCAATGACGAACTCCGGATAAACTTCGTCCACCACAGGCTTGATGATGTGAAAGAAGGGCTTGAGAGGGCGGGCGCAAAGATAGCCGTAGGGCTCGTCGTAGGCTCGATAGTCATAGCCGTTTCAATGAGCGTTGTCGCAGAAGGCAAAGACGGCGCATCGTTTGCCGGGGTCCCCCTGCTCGTCTGGCTCGTTGTAACAGTTGCGGCAATAACAGGCATAAGGCTCTTCCGTCCGTCATCAAAAAGCAGCGCGGGCCAAGAGGCGGAATAACCCCCCGCTGACCTTCGCAATGCTTCGCGCAACGGGAGCCCAGCCCCCTTATATAAGGGGGGAGGATATGGTAGGGAGCATTAACCTATGGATGAAAAAAAGACAGTGCACTTCGGCAGCAGGCTTGTCCCTGAAGATGAGAGACAGGCGCGGGTGAACGAGATATTCGATTCCGTTGCCAACAGATACGACCTCATGAACGACCTCATGAGCCTCGGCATGCACCGCCTCTGGAAGAGGCTCGTCGCCCTTGAGACTGGCCTTAAGCAGGGCGAGAGCGCCATAGATGTGGCCGGAGGCACGGCTGACATAGCCATGCTCCTTGCCCGCAGGGTGAAGGACGCGGGCAGGGTGGTGGTTTACGACATAAACAGGGAGATGCTTAAAGTAGGAAAGGACAAGTGCGTTGACGCCGGGTTTCTGAGGAATATCAGGTTCGTTCAGGGCAATGCCGAGGAGATTTCATTCCCTGACAACACATTCCACGCTGCCACAATCGGGTTCGGCATAAGGAATGTAACGCGTCTCGGAGCGGCCTTTAAGGAGATGGCGAGGATTGTGAAGCCCGGGGGCAGGGTAATATGCCTTGAGTTCTCTCATGTGAAGAACCCGGTCTTGGCGAAGCTTTATGATTTTTACTCCTTCAGCGTCATCCCGGCAATAGGCGAGGCCGTGACAGGGAACAGGGAAGCCTATGTCTATCTGCCGGAGTCAATACGGAAGTTCCCGGCGCAGGGAGAGCTTAAAAAGATTATGGAAGACGCCGGCCTCTACAGGGTAAGATACACCGACATCTTGAGCGGCATAGCCGCCATGCACACAGGCACAAAGGTATAGCGGGCCAATGCCCCTCACCTCAATCCTCTCCCCAAAGGGGAGAGGAAGAAGACTGTTTAGAACATTTGAATTTAGGATTTTGAATTTATTTAGGATTTAGGATTTTGAGTTTAGTATTTCCCCCTTTAGCAAAGGGGGGTGAGGGTGGATTTGAAAATGGACGGACACGAGATGAACGGCAGGCTTAAAACTCTTTTCTACAAGGGCGCGGTCTTATCCCTTAAGGCAATGCCGCTCTGGTTTGAGGCAATAGGGGCAGGGGCCTTTTTCGCGGCCCTCACCCTGAAAAACCCCGGTTTGAAGGAGCGCCTGAAGGAATTAGAGGGCAGGGTCTTCAGGTTCGAGGCAAAGGACATCGGCAGGGGCTTTTACCTCGCGGTAAAAGACGGCGAGGCTTCGATAGTCCCGCACATGGCAGGCGCTCCCGATGTTATAATGAAGGGGGATGTCGAGGTGCTGATTTATGTGCTTCTCGGCAAGGAGGACCCTGACACGGTCTTCTTTTCAAGAAGGCTCGAGGTTTCCGGTGACACGGCCGTTGCTGTGCATTTTAAGAACATCCTTTCATCTATATCTTAGCGCCCTGCCGGTATCCGGCGTTCATCCCTTATGTGCGGCATCCGAAGACATCGAAATTAGGGAGCCGAGCCTTTTCCTGACATCAGGGGCGAGGTCCTCGAACATCACTCCCATAGTGATCTTGTCCGTGCCCTTGCTTGTGTTTTTTATCCTTCCCTTGAGCCCCAGCCGTTCCTTTGTGCCCGGAAACTCGGCCCTTATATCAATCGGCTTGTTTATCTGTATCATCTTGTTTATCTGTATCATCCTGAAAAGGGCATCGCCCCCCTTTGACACAGGGGCCGTTATGACCGAGAGGCATCCGTCCTTGCTTAAATCAACGATGACCATCTCGATGATCTCGTTGTCGAGCATTGCCATAGCCGGAAGCGCGCACTCGCGCCTTTCTGCCGGATGGACCTTCAACTCATCGAGTTTTTCCGGATAGCTCACGAACATGAGTTTGCATGGGTTTGACACGGTGCTCAATACCGCTGCGTTAAAGGAATAGACCGTATCCTTGTGCTGGAACTTGACCACGACAGGGCTGTTCGTGACCGTCCCGCTCCTGAATGTGCCCATGAGGTCCTTGTCAGAGAGCCTGAAGAGGCAGAACACCCCTTCCACCATGCCTGTCAGCGCGCTCTTTATGCTGGTGTTCAGGCTCAGGATTTCGATTATGACCGGCGAGCCGAGGCCTATCGGGAGATGCACCGAGGGAACGGGCGCGGGTGGGTTAATATCCATAGTTTGTTGATGGCTGCATTTATAATATCCTAAGCGGTCTCTAAATGAGGCTCAGTCGAAGGTAATCTCCTTGATGTTCTTTGCCGGTATCCTGAATGTGCCGTAGGTGGTAACGCCCAATAACTTCGAGTCTTCCTCAAGGCTTACGGCAACGACCTCGCCGCTTCTCAAGGTGATTTGGAAGTCCATCTTGTTCTCTCCGCCCGTGCCCACGGCCGCGACCTTCCTTATCTTCTCGAACGAAATGGTTACGATACCCTTGCCGCGCACAGCCGTGAAAAATATGTTCCCGTTCCAGCTCGCGTGGTGGAGTTTTGTGGCTATGTCCTGAGTGTCGGTGACAGTGGCCTTGAAGTCTATCTCAGGCTTCGGCACATCTTGTCCGGGCGGAGGCCCCATGCCCACGAGCAGTACCCATACCATGAAGGCAGGGACGAGCCATATAAGATTCCTCTTCCTCATTAAATACCTCCAATGAGCGCTGCTGAATTATCGCAGGCAGGAAAGGCAAAAGTCAAGGGAAAGCGCCAACTAACCTGAAAGGATTCTCTTTGCCTGCTTTTCAAGAACAGGCAGTTTGTTTTGCGCTATATCCCAGATGATTTCGGTATCTATGCCGAAGTATTCATGGATGAGTATGTCCCTCAGTCCTGATATCTTTTTCCATTCCACATCAGGATATTTTTTCCTGATGTCTTCCGGAATGTTTTTTGCGGCCTCACCGATAACCAAAAGGTTTCGGATAACCGCGTCGAGCGTCTTTGTGTCTTTGGCAAGTTTCTTGAGGGTCAGCCCTTTGGTATATTTTCGTATTTTTGCCGCAGATTCGATGATATCGTCGAGAAAGACCCTATAGTCCCGAGGCATGTATAACCTCGCTGAGTATTTTAAGGCGAAGCCTCGGCTTCAAGGCATCTTCAATAACAAGGTCAACGCGGCAGTTGAACAGCCTTTCGAGGTAATCTTTAAGTTCCATATAAGCGTCGAATGTTTTTCTCTCAAACTCGACAAGGAAATCAATATCGCTCATGTCCGAGGCTTCCCCCTTGGCGAAGGAGCCGAAGAGGCCGAGCCGCCTTACGCCGAAGCCACGGATAGTATCAGTATTTTTTTCGAGCATCTGAAGTATTTTTTTTCTGTTCAGCTTCATTTTTTTGCCGGTTCAGTCTGGTGCCCGAGGCCGGAATCGAACCGGCACGGAGTTTTCACCCCTCGGGATTTTAAGTCCCGTGCGTCTGCCTATTCCGCCACTCGGGCTTGAAAGGAAGTTTAAAAGGCTTTTACCAGATGTATCAAATATAGGGCGCGCTGTCAACATCGCGCTTCGAGCGCACCTTGCGCGGCGAAGGATAATCTAATCCCTCGAAAAACCTTGACAATGCCAGCCAAAATTGTATAATTTGGTAACTCACTAAGGAGGCGATGTTACGGATTGGAAGCTGACAGTTTCAGAATCCTCAGGGACAGGCTGTCCAGGGCATCCCACCTATTCAATCATTTCATCAACCCCCCAAAACAAGGAGGTAATATGAAGAGGTTTTTATCAAGCGTGGCAGCGGTGTTTCTTTTTGCGGCTGTCCTTCTGTATCTGCCGAGCCAGGCAGAGGCTGTGCCCGCGTTTGCGCGTCAGACCGGGATGGCATGCAACTCGTGCCACTTCCAGCACTTCCCTTCGCTTAACGCATTTGGCCGCGCATTCAAGGCAGGCGGATACACGATGGTAGGCGGCCAGAGCCTCGTTGAAGGGGACCTTCTTTCAATACCCGCAACGCTTAACATGTCTCTCGTAACAAAGCTCATCTATGAGAAGACAAACGGCACTAACGGCGCGTTAGAGCCTAACAAGGGCGAGCTCAAGTTCCCTGACGA
>CAYIRV010000003.1:0-8315 GCA_964365865.1 uncultured Thermodesulfobacteriota bacterium
GAAAGAGCAGGGGTCAGGGCAGATGCCGTTGCCGCATTGTCCGATGCAATGAAGCCCATGGACAGGCTCTCAACGCCCGGCAAGAAATCAGTCGAAGAGGTTAGCGCCTTCTTGAACGTGCCGAAAGACAAGCTCATCAAGACCCTCATTTACGATTCGGATAAGGGCCCGGTTGCCGCGCTCGTAAGAGGAGACCTTGAGCTGAACGAGGCCAAGCTTCAGCGCGCGCTCGATGCCCAGTGGGTAAGGCTCGCCGACGAAGCGCTCGTCCGAAGCTCGACAGGCGCTCCGTCAGGCTTTGCCGGCCCTGTGGGGCTTAAGATTAAAATAATCGCGGACCACAGCGTAAAGGGGACAGTGAACGGGATTACAGGGGCCAACGAGGCGGACGCGCATATCATGAATGTGAACGCAGGCAGGGACTTCCTCCCGTCTTACGCCGATATAAGGCTTGCGCGGACAGGAGACCCATGCCCAAGGTGTCAGGGGAGTCTTGCTATATCGAGAGGTATAGAGGTGGGGCACATCTTCAAGCTCGGCACCAAATACAGCGAAGCGATGAAAGCGACATTCCTCGACGAGCAGGGTAAGGTCAGACCCGTCATAATGGGATGCTACGGCATAGGCATAGGCCGCACTGCCGCGGCGGCGGTAGAGCAGAACCACGATGGAGCGGGCATAATCTGGCCCAAGTCCATTTCGCCGTTCGACTGTCTCATCGTGCTTGTGAATATCAAGGATTCTGAAACAGTCAAGGTTGCGGAGGAGATTTACAGAGAACTTGAAGGGCTCGACATCCAAACGCTTCTCGACGACCGGGACCAAAGGGCCGGGGTAAAATTCAAGGACGCCGACCTCATCGGCATACCCGTAAGGGTAACGATAGGCGAGCGGAACCTTAAACAGGGGCTTGTCGAGATAAAGGAGAGACGGGCCGCGAATGCGCGGCTCGTGCCGCTGAAGGACGTCTCAAAGGCCGTTAAGGATGCTCTGAGAGCGGCGTAACCGAGCCGAGGCCAGTAAAACGAATGCCAATGGCATGGGCTTCAACTGAAGAACGCTATGGATTGGTCTCAATAGCTCTGCACTGGACCATGGCGGTCATGATTATTTGGTTGTTTTTCTGGGGCGAGTATATGACCGGTCTTGAATATACGCACCCTTGGTATCACCTTGCGCCCAGCCTTCATAAAAGCCTCGGATTGGTTGTTTTTGCATTGCTTGTGATTCGTACGGTATGGATGCTGATTAACAAAAAACCAACGCCGGTCCCTATGCCGGATTGGGAACGCATAACGGCGGCGCTCGTTCAAAATTTTTTTATCTTCTTCTGTTCGGCATCGCCGTCAGCGGATATCTGATTCCCACGGCGGACGGCAGGCAGGTTGAATTCTTCAACCTGCTTGAATTGCCGGCCATCGTTTCAAACATAGACCGTCAGGAAGACATTGCAGGAGATATTCATCGCCTGAGTGCCCATGTTATGATGGCCGTCGTTGTTCTGCACGGCCTTGCTGCGCTGAAGCATCACTTCCTTGACAGGGACGAGACCTTGCTTAGGATGTTGGGCATCAAGACAAGAAAAACATAAAGGAGAGGTTATGCTGAAAAATAGTCTGTTGATATTTTTGTCCGCCGCTGTATTGGTTTTATCTTCTAAGGCTGTCATGGCCGAAGATTATGTCATTGATTCAAAAAACGCCCACGCCTTCATCCAGTTCAAGATATCCCATCTCGGCTACAGTTGGATACTCGGACGCTTCAACCGCTTTGACGGGACATTCAGCTATGATGAAAAGAACCCGCGGGCATCGAAGGTAACGGTAACTGTTGACACGGCGAGCATTGACACCAATAACGCCGAAAGGGACAAGCATCTGAGGAGCGAAAAGTTTTTTGAAGTAAAGCAATATCCGGAGGCCGTCTTTGTCAGCAGGTCATATGAACCTAAAGGGAATGACACTGGCGTTTTAAAGGGTGATTTCACCCTTCACGGCGTTACCCGTCCGATTGAAATCAAGGTAAAACATATCGGCGCAGGCAAAGACCCATGGGGCGGATTCAGACGGGGGTTTGAAGGCACCGCCAGGTTTGCCCTGAACGATTACAATATAAACACCAACCTCGGCCCGGCTTCAAAGGAAGTGGAATTATTCCTGTCCATGGAAGGAATCCGGAAATAATATGTTGCTTGCCGCGCCCACAGCCTGCAACTGTGGGCGCGGCATTAAAAAAGAAGACCGGCTTTTTTCTTATCTCTTGTAGAACTGTCCGACTATCTTATCCCTGTATTTCGTATGACAGCCGACGCACCCCTTGATGACAGCCGAGAACTGCTCTACAACGCGGTCAATGTCCTTGCCCTCTGCCGCTTCCGCGACGCCCTGCAAGGCATTCTGCGCCGCCGCATCCGCGTCGTTGAAGCCTTGCGCGTCTGACTTAAGAAAATCCAGAATCTTGGTCCTTTCAGTCATGGGGGGTGTTCTGTGGTTACTGACCGCGAGAGCGCTTTTATATATCGCGTCAAAGTCCCCCTTGTTTATCGCGGTCAAGATACCCTCGGTGAGGCCTCCGAGTTCTTTCATTACCCCCCTTAACTCAAGCTCTGCAAATGCGGCATTCGGCAAAAGCATCAAAAATCCAAGCGCAAGCAGGAAAAACCTCGGTCGTTTCAGCATACATTGCCTCCTTTTTCTTGATTCTTACAACGGCTCAGAACGAATCAAAATGAACCTTGCCCTCGTCGTACTCGCCCTCTTTGTGCTTAACCTTGGCCCTCTTCGCGTATCCGAGCGTAACCATGCACTGAACCCTGTATCTGTCCGGTATGCAGAGCACCTCCCTGACATAAGGCTCTGCGATTCCCGGCGGGTCACCGGCGTCAGCCACCTGCACAAAGCATGTGCCAAGCCCTTGATTAACGGCCTCGAGCATAATGTGGGCCGCGGCTATTGAAGAATCCTCCTTGAACCTCTTGCCCTTCTTCATATCATAGCAGATTACTATGATTATCGGAGCGTCCTTCACAAACCTGGCGTGAACCGTGGACTGTGAAAGGCTCATCTTGGCCTTTTCGTCCTGAACAACGACAAACTCCCACGGCCTCAACCCCCAAGACGATGGCGCGGAGAACGCGGCCAATAAGACTTGAGAGAGTTTTTCAGGCTCAACGGCCCTTTTAAGATACGCCCTTATGCTCCTTCTTTTCCTTATTGCGTCAATCATAACATAGAAAACCGTTGAGGATTTTATTGGATATTAGCACACAAAACAGCGTTTTCAAAGCCCCCCGGCATTGGTCAATAAATGACCGCTCTCTAATAATCCTTTAATAAGCATATAGGTATAATGGAGTCATGGAAGCTGACGGAATATAGCATCTAACAAAGAACCTAAAAAAAGGAGTATGAAAATGAACGAGACAACGTTTACACTCAACATCTTTGAGACTGTGCTTAACTTCACGGTAGTTCTCACGGTTGCTCTTGCCGGCCTTATCTTCTAATCCGGCTGTGGACTGAAAAATCCTTATAAAACCGGCAAAAGCATGAAAAGGTCAATTCTCATAATTAAAAATTTTCCGCAACTTGATGCGGGATATTTGACAAGCAAGGAGCTTTAAGATAGTAATTCGCTCGCTATGCTTGTGAAAATTTTTGCTTTTATCTTAGGCTCCGCCATCCTTGCCTCAGCCTCGGACATACCTCTATCCTGCCTTTCTGAACCCACAGGCCCTCTCCAGCCCATCAGGCACGGGTTACGGGATGCAGGCAAAATCCTCTTGATATTCCTACACAATTCCCTTGACAGTGAGTCCTGTTATGATAGAATTTAAAAACCCCGCGTAGCGCGGGTGTTTTTATCGGTGTGGTTAATATGTTTAGGGTGCCTCTGAAAATCAGCGATTTTTAGAGGCAGCCTTTATTCATGTAGGCGCGTAGCTCAGGGGTAGAGCGCTACCTTGACACGGTAGAGGCCGGCGGTTCGAAACCGCCCGTGCCTACCATTTTTCTTAACGGGGTTTGATGGCTAAGGCGATATTCCCGGACGGACGGGAGATAAATCTTAACGAAGGCGCGAACTTCTTTGATGCGGTAAAGGCGTATGACGAAGGACTTTTAAAGACCGTTGTCGCTGTGATGGCCAACGGCAGGCCAAAGGATTTAAACGCCAAGCTTTCATCCACAGGCAACGAGGTTAATGTCGAACCTATCCATTACACTTCAAAAGAGGGCATAGAGATAGCGCGGCACTCAGCCTCCCATGTCATGGCAGAGGCTGTAAAGTCCATACATAAAAATGCAAAGCTCGGCATAGGGCCTGCGATTGAGGATGGCTTTTACTACGATTTTGACACTGAAAAGCCGTTTACCCCAGAGGATATAGAGAAGATACAGTCCCGCATGAAGGAGATAATCCGCGCAAGCCACCCCTTTGTCCACGAAACCATGACAAAGGACGAGGCCAAGAGGCTTTTCAGAGAAAAAGGGGAAGATTACAAAGAAGAGCTGATAGGCGAGATAGAGGATTCTTCGGTCAGCATATACAGGCAGGGCCAGTTCGCTGACCTCTGCAGGGGGCCGCATCTGCCCTCAACCGGATGGATAAAGGCCTTTAAGCTCATTAGCACGGCCGGGGCCTACTGGCGTGGGAGCGAAAAAAACAAGATGCTCCAGAGGATTTATGGGACGGCCTTTCCGACAAAGGAGTCCCTTGATGAGCATCTTAAAAGAATAGAAGAGGCCAAGAACAGGGATCACAGGAAGCTCGGAAAGGAGCTTGACCTCTTTTCGACGAGCGACGAGATAGGCCCGGGCCTGATACTCTGGCACCCATACGGCGCCACTGTAAGGAGGCTCATAGAGGACTTCTGGAAACAGGAACATGTAAAGAACGGATATGACATCGTCTACACCCCGCATATGGCGTTTCTCGACCTCTGGAAAAAGAGCGGGCACTGGGACTTTTACAGGGAGAACCTTTTTTCTCCCATGGATGTAGATGGGCAGGGCTACATAGTAAAGCCCATGAACTGCCCGTTCCACATCCAAATATACAAATCCAGGCTCAGAAGCTACCGCGACCTGCCGGTGCGCTATGCGGAACTCGGCACGGTTTACAGGTACGAGCGGTCAGGGGTCCTTCACGGGCTTATGAGGGTGCGCGGTTTCACGCAGGACGACGCCCACATATACATGAGGCCGGAACATCTCACCAACGAGATAAAGACCGTTCTCAACTTTACGCTTTACATACTTAAATCTTTTGGGTTTAATGAATACGATATATACTTGAGCACAAGGCCCGAGAAGTATGTCGGCACGCTCGATAACTGGCAGATGGCCGAGGCCGCGCTTAAGGATGCGCTCGAGTCCGTCCACCTTAAATACGACATAGACCCGGGCGAAGGGGTGTTCTACGGCCCGAAGATAGACATAAAAATCAAGGATGTGCTCGGCAGGTCATGGCAGTGCTCGACCATACAGGTTGACTTTAATCTCCCTGAAAGGTTTGATGTAACTTATAGGGACGAGAAGGGGGTTGAGGCAAGGCCGATTATGATACACAGGGCCCTTATGGGCTCTCTGGAGAGGTTTTTCGGGATTCTTATCGAGCACTACGCCGGAGCATTCCCTCTGTGGCTCGCGCCTGTGCAGGCCGTTGTATTGACCGTGACGGACAGGAACAACGGCTATGGGGCGCGGGTGTTTACAAGGCTGAAGGCTGAGGGCTTCAGGGCCGAGTTGGATGACAGGAACGAAAAGCTCGGGTTCAAGATACGAGAGGCTGAGATAAGAAAAATTCCTTACCTCGTAGTCATAGGTGACAGGGAAGAAAAAGAAGGGCTTGTATCGCCGAGGGCCAAAGGCAAAGGGGTCATGAACTCCTTGACAATAGAGGAGTTCATCGGCATGATGGCGGCCCGTAATAAACCTCAAGGGGGTGAGTCTTTATAGCGAGAGACACGGTAAGGATTAACAGAAACATAAGGGTGCCTCAGATCAGGGTTATTGACGCCGACGGCGCCCAGCTCGGGGTCATGAGCACGCAGGACGCGATAAGGAAGGCTGAGGAATCGGGGCTTGACCTCGTGGAGATAGCGGCCGGCGCCGTGCCTCCTGTGTGCAGGATAATGGATTACGGCAAATTCAAGTACCAGGCGAACAAGAAGGCCAAGGACGCCAAGAAGAAGCAGACCGTAATCCATATGAAGGAGATGAAGCTGAGGTCCAAGACCGAGGAACACGACATCCAGTTTAAGCTCAGGAATATAAGGGGGTTTCTGGACGACGGCGACAAGGTTAAGGTTACCATCATGTTCAAGGGCAGGGAAATGGCCCACACGAACCTCGGCATGGGAATGCTTAAGAGGGTGGCCGAGGAGCTTAAGGATGTGGCGGTCATCGAGGCGCAGCCCAAGCTCGAAGGCAGGAGCATGACGATGGTTATAGGCCCTGCGCCGCAGAAATAGCGACTGGGCAATAGAACAATGCCACGCAATTAGAAAGAAAGGAGTACAAATGCCAAAGCTTAAGACACACAAGGGCGCGGCAAAAAGGTTTAAGATTACCGCGACCGGCAAGATAAAGAGGAGGAAGGCCGGCACGAGGCACCTCCTCACATCTAAGTCCAAAGGCTCGAAGAGGGTCATGCGCAAGGCATCAACCATCTCAAAGACTCACGCTGACTCGATAAAGAAACTCCTGCCGTACGGATAGCCAGGGGGTTCTTAGCTTATCGGCAGGGTGTTGGAAAACACCTTGGCCCATATGCGCCATGCGGGTGGGAGTGATAAGGCGAGTTGCATAAATCAACTATCGCATTGTGCTGAATGCGAGACTTGTAGGATGGACTTTTTCAATTTCCTGTTAGCTTAAACGCAGACGACCAGATGACAATGAAAGGAGCAGCAAGTTATGCCGAGGGTTAAAAGAGGCGTACACGCCAAAAAGAAGAGAAGGAAGGTCCTTAAGGCCGCCGAGGGGCACCGGGGGAGCAGGAGCAAGCTCTACCGCATAGCCATGGAGTCGGTTGACAGGGCTCTCGCCTATGCCTATAGGCACAGGAGGACAAAGAAAAGGGAGTTCAGGAAGCTCTGGATAGCCCGCATAAACGCGGCGGCCCGGATTAACGACATCACTTACTCGAGGCTCATTAACGGACTTATAAAGGCAAAGGCATCGCTCGACAGGAAGACGCTCGCCGACATGGCCGTTAAGGACCCGGCCGGCTTCTCCAAAGTCGTCACCATTGCAAAGGCGGCCATTGCGGCCTGATGCAATATCTGCTGAAATGCCCGATGTAATAAATGACAGGCTCGAAGCCATCCTTAATGAGGCGCTCAAAGACCTCTCCGGGGCCAAGGACGCTGATGATGTCTTGAGGGTCAAGGCACAGCACACCGGAAGGAAGGCCCCGCTCTCTTCCATTATAAAAGAGATGGGAAGGCTCGACTCCAGCGAGAGAAAGGCCGCCGGAGAGGCATTAAACGCGGTAAAGGGCCGGATAGAGGGGGAGGCGGAAAGGCTCCTTTCGGGATTTAAGGACAAAGAAACAGCTGAAAGGCTCGTTAGAGAGCGGCTCGACATCACCCTTCCGGGCAGGGGCATAATGCGCGGAAGGCTGCATCCTGTTACGCAGGTTTTTGAAGAAATTATAGAAATATTCGGAGGGCTCGGCTTTGAGATTGCCGAGGGGCCTGAGGTGGAACTCGACTACTACAACTTCGAGGCCCTCAACTTCCCTAAAGACCACCCTGCAAGGGATATGCAGGACACTTTTTTCGTAAGCGCCGATGTGTGTCTGAGGACGCACACATCCTCGGTTCAGCCGAGGGTAATGGAAAAGAGGAGGCCGCCTTTAAGGGTCATAGCACCGGGCACCGTGTACAGAAGGGATTCGGACATCACCCATTCGCCGATGTTCCATCAGGTGGAGGGATTCATGGTGGATAACTCCATAAAGTTCAGCGACCTTAAGGGCGTCCTTTCCTTATTTCTAAAGCGCCTGTTCGGAGATGAAACCGCGGTGAGGTTCCGTCCGAGCTTTTTCCCTTTCACGGAGCCGAGCGCAGAGGTTGACATACGCTGCGTCATATGCTCAGGCAAGGGTTGCAGGGTGTGCAAGGGATGCGGATGGCTTGAGATACTCGGCGCAGGCATGATACACCCGGCTGTGTTCAGGGCCGTGAACTACGACCCGGATGAGGTCAGCGGGTTCGCCTTCGGCTTGGGCGTTGAGAGAATAGCAATGCTCAAGTTCGGCATTGACGACTTGAGACTTTTATTTGAAAATGACATCAGGTTTCTGACGCA
>CAYIRV010000003.1:8415-20166 GCA_964365865.1 uncultured Thermodesulfobacteriota bacterium
GTCTTTAATATGCTATTCAGCTATAACTGGCTAAAAGAGTACATAGACGACATCCCATTGCCGCTTGAGCTTGCGGACAGGCTTACCATGTCCGGGATAGAGGTGGAGAGGATTACAGACACATCGAACGGCGTAAAGGGCGTCATAACCGCCGTGGTGCTCCGCGTGGGGGACCACCCGAACGCCGACAGGCTCAAGCTGTGCGAGGTGAGCACCGGCAGCGACACCTTCAACATAGTCTGCGGTGCGGGCAACATGAAGGCCGGCGACAAGGTGGCGCTCGCGCTCTCCGGGGCCGAACTGCCGGGCGGGGTCAAGATAAAGAAGTCCAAGATCCGGGGTGTCGACTCAGAGGGCATGCTTTGCTCCGAGCCTGAGCTCGGGCTTAAGGAGGCTTCCGAAGGCATAATGCTCCTGCCCGAGGACACGGTCATAGGCATTGATTTTAACGAGGCCCTGGGGCTGAACGACTTCATCCTCGATATCAACATCACGCCGAACAGGCCCGATCTTCTGAGCATCAAGGGGCTTGCGAGGGAGGTCTCCGCGCTTTACGGCTCTTTGGTGAAGATGCGGGAGACCTGCGTTGAAGAGTCGGGGCAGGCCGCCGAGGGCATCATAAACATCGCCATCGAATCCCCTGAGGCCTGCGGCAGATACACGGCCCGGGCCGTTCTCGGCGCTTCCATCGGGCCTTCCCCTGCCTTCATAAGAAGGCGCCTTGAGTCAATGGGGATACGGCCCGTGAACAACGCGGTTGACATAACCAACTATGTGATGCTCGAACTCGGCGCCCCGCTCCATGCCTTTGACCTCGACAAGATTCAGGGGCGGCTCATAAGGATACGGCTGTCGAAGGAAGGGGAGGATATCGAGACCATTGACAAGAGGGCAAGGAGGCTTCCGGGAGGCATCCCCGTAATCGCCGATTCGTCAGGCCCTGTTGCCATTGCCGGGGTTATGGGAGGAGAGAGGACCGGCATCACGGATTCCACGCAGAGCATACTCATCGAAAGCGCGTGGTTTGACCCGGCCATGGTCAGAAAGGCGTGCCGCGCGCTCCAGCTTTCAACCGATTCATCTTACAGATTTGAGCGCGGGGTTGACATAGAAGCCGTAAGCGATGCGCTCGATGTGGCGGCCTCCCTTATCGCATGGCTGTCAGGCGGCACGGTTGCGAAGGGGGCAATAAACATCTATCCGCGGAAAAGGGCGCAGGGCCCGATAAGGTTCAGCCCAAAGAAGGCCGAAAGACTCCTTGGCGTTCCGCTGGACATCGCAGGCGCCGCGGCTATATTTAAGAGGCTCGGCATGACAGTGGGCGTTGCAAAGGACGGCGATATGCTTGTAAACGCGCCTTCATACAGGTTTGACATAAACGAAGAGGCCGACCTTATTGAAGAGGCGGCCCGGCTCACGGGCTACGGGTCAATCCCTGAGACCCTTCCGCAAGCCGTGCTCCAACTCCCGTCAAGGCCGCATCTATCAGCCATCAGGAAAAGGGCTGCCGAGGCGCTCGTTGGCCTTGGGTTCTTAGAGGTGATAAACTATAGTTTCGTGTCAAAAGGGAGCTTTTCCCTGTCAGGCAAGGACGCATCCGGCGGCACAACGATACTCAACCCCATTACCGAGGACCAGACGGTCCTCAGAAATACCCTTGTTCCTTCGCTGCTCGGCAATCTAAGGCTTAACCTTTCGAGGAAAAACGCTAATATAAAGATATTCGAGATAGCCCCGGTGTTCCTGCCTTCAGGCGCAAAACTCCCTCAAGAGCAATGGAGGATCGCCGGGCTTATGCACGGACTTAAGTGGGGCGAGGCGTGGAACACCCCGAAGGAATGGTTTGATTTTTACGATGTAAAAGGCGCGGTGGAGTCCCTCGCCGGATGCCTTGCCATACGGCCGGAAGAGTTTGATGTTCGGCCAGTGCCCGCAGGGATGCCGCTAATGCACCCGGGGCATTCCGCGGAGGTTGTCTTAAGCAACAGGGTCTCTGGATATTTCGGCGAGCTTCACCCTGATGTGTGCGCTGGGCATGAACTCAGAAGGCCTGCCTATGTCTTTGAGCTTGACCTTGAAGCGCTTGCAGGCTACAGTTTCACTCAAAGACGCTACACAGGGATGGCGCGGTTTCCTGAGTCAATGAGGGACATAGCCTTTATTATCGGCAAGGATGTCGAGTTCAGGCAAATCATAAGCGCAATTAGAGAGTTGGATATGAAACTTATTGAAAAGGTTGAAGTGTTTGATGTATACTATGGGCCGTCGGTTCCTGTTGACAGGCTCAGTATGGCCATACGGGTTACATACAGGAGCGCTGCCGGCACGCTAAGGCAGGAGCAGGTTGACGAGCTGCATTCCAGGGTAGGTTCTCTCATAGCATCAAGGTTCGGCGCTGTTATACGGGGAGAGGCTTCCGTCTCAGGATAGGCACCCGATAAAATATTGCTTTTTTCAGGAGGTAGGCGGGGATGACAAAGGCTGATATTGTGGAGGTAATTTTCGAGAAGGTGGGGTTCTCGAAAAAGGATGTTGCGGCAGTGGTGGAAGAGACCTTTGAGTGCATCAAGGGGGCGCTCTGCCGCGAAGACATGGTCAAGGTATCAGGTTTCGGCAACTTCAGCGTCCGCCACAAGAGGCCGCGCAGGGGAAGAAACCCGCAGACCGGCGGCGAGATTACTATCGGCGAAAGAAAGGTCATGACCTTCAAGTCAAGCCAGCTCCTTAAAAAGGCCGTTAATCCCTTATGATAGATGAGGGGGCCTGCCGGTTAATTTACCGGCCCCATGTCTTATGAAAGAAAGGCCCTAAGATGCAGATTCCTGACAAGCTTTACTTCAAGATAGGCGAGGTATCCAAGATAACCAAGGTAAGACCCTATGTCCTGCGGTACTGGGAATCCGAGTTCAAGATAATAAGCCCGAGGAAGTCCCTTTCGAGGCAGCGGGTATATACGAAGAACGACATTGTGCTCATACTCGAAATCAAGAGGCTTTTATACAAGGAAAAATTCACGCTCGAAGGCGCCAAGAAAAAAATAAAGGAGCTCAGCGGCCAAAGGTCAAAGCAGCTCGATTTTCCTTTCTCGGAGACTAAATATCAGTCGGCACTTAAGGCCATAAAAAAAGACTTAAGCTCCATAAAAAAGATGCTTTCCGACTAACGGAAAATCCATTCAAAAGACGGGGCGTAGCGCAGCCTGGTAGCGCACTAGCATGGGGTGCTAGTGGTCGGAGGTTCGAATCCTCTCGCCCCGACCAATTTAAATGACAGGATTTGAAAGCCGCCTGAACGCCGAGCGAATAGCGAGGATGAGGCCGCAGGAAGCGGCCGGAAGCGAGGCGGCCCGGCCAGAGCGATGAGGCAGGAAGCCGAAGAGCGTAGGCCAAATCCTCTCGCCCCGACCAATTTTATTGCAAACAAAAAGGCCGTATCCGCTGGATACGGCCTTTTTGTCTTCATTCCTCCCAAAAAAAACATTCCTGCGGTTGCGCATCTATTCACAAATCCTTAAGCTTATAGCACAACATATGATTTTAATGGACATTACACTGCATGAGAATTCAATACGCGGTGAAATCCGCTTTTTTTCCTAAAGTTTACACGCTGATAGGGCGATATACTGCATGACACATATTCTGTTTCGGCTTTTTGTGCCTTATTCCCTGACTCATGTTTATGTGCATGGCGCTTAGCCTAGGCTGTATAAAAAAGTAAGGAGGACATGTATGAGAAAAGCGTTGGTATTTGTCTTTTTGCTCTGCCTCACTTATCCTGCATTGACTTTTGCCGAGGACTCGGCAGACCTCAAAAAAACCGTTGACGAGCTTAAGTCGAGGGTCGAGGTGATCGAGGCCGAAAAAAAGGACATTGACGATAAGTTCACAAGGCTCATGGATGTAAGCGGGTACGCGGACAGCGAATACATAATCTCCGACAAGACCGGCGATTACAGCAAATTCAGGATGCACCACCTATCCATCTTCTTCAAGAAGCAGTTGAGCGAGCAGTGGAGGGTGTTTACCGAGCTTGAGTTCGAGGACGGCGTGTTTATCGAGCCGGCAAGCGACGGCAAGAGCCTCAAGTCAAGCTACGGGAAACTCTTCCTTGAGGTCTTGAGCATAGAGCATCTCCACAGCCCTTATCTCAACTTCACCTTCGGAAGGTTCTTTACCCCGGCAGGCATATGGAACATTGACCACTACCCGCCTTTTGTTCCGACGCAGGACAGGCCGCTGCAGGTCAGGAACATATTCCCCCAACTTACGGACGGTGTTCAGGTCTGGGGCGCTGCGGAGGTGTCAAACGCTCTCGTCAGCTACAACCTGTATACGGGCAACGGCGAGGGCAATACAGGGGCCAGCGATGGGAACGAGGAAAAGTCCCTCGGCGCGCGGGTCAAGGTCAAGCTGCCGATACTCGCCAAATTCGAGCTCGGTACGAGCTTTTTCAAGGATGAGGACAACACAGATATCAGGAAGCGCTCCTACGGCGCTGATATAAGCCTTCAATGGAAGACCTTAAGGTTCCAGTCAGAGTACGCCAAGGCAGGGCTGAAGGGGCTCGTGGGGAAATACGCCAAACGCGGCTTCTACAGCCAACTCATATACGGCGTAAGGAATTGGGACTTCATATACAGGCACGACTGGTATGACCCGAAGAGCGACAAGGACCATGACGGCACGACCATCAACACCGTAGCTCTCAATTACCACTTCACCCCGACTATTGTCGGAAAGGCCGAACACCACATGGTCAGCATCGAGGACCCGCTTGGCGAGGACTACAACAAGACCGTACTCTCCATAGCGATATATCTGGGCGAATAGCAGACGTGACGCGTAAACAAGGAGTCAGGAGGAGATTATGAAAAAATTGGCACTATGTTTCAAGTTTCTGAGCCGCGCGGTTTCAGCCACCATATTAGCGGCTTTAGCGCTGTTTATCTGGCTGCCCTCGGCGGCCTCTGCAGAGCCGGTTGCAGTGATAGTGAACGCTTCAAACCCCGTCAGCTCAATGAGCGTGGCCGAGGTCAAGAAGCTCTATGAGAACGACGCGGTAAGGTGGCCGGACGGCAAACCGGTAGCGCTTTTCGAACTGCCTGTGAAGAACGATGCTCGCAAGAAGTTCTCGAACGCCGTGTACGGCAAGGCGCCTGAGGAGGTCACGAGGGACTGGGCCAACAAGAAGATAACAAACACCGCCAAGAACCCGCCGGCGACAGTAAGCTCAGCCGTAGTAATCCAGAGCAAGGTCTCTGAGGATACAGGCGCAATCGGGTATCTCTCAAAGACCGATGTTACTTCATCCAAGGTGAAGGTCATCGCGGTGATAGACTAAGCCGGGCATCCTTTGGGCGCACAGGGGGCTGGGACATGGGTTTTTTCCGGGACATGAAAATAAGGTGGAAGCTGGCGTGCTGTTTCGGCTTTGTGCTTCTTCTGACAATATTCGTCGGCCTGTTCGCCACAATAAGGCTTAACGGTATCGCCTCCCGCGTCAATACCATTGACGCGCTCCTCGAGAAATACGCCGGCCGCACAACTACGCTCTACTATACGGTCCTGTGGGCCTATCCTGTGTTCAGGGAGGCGGAGGCCCTCGGCATGTACCTTCAGACCGAAGACCACGAGGAGCAGCAGGCCATGTACAAGAGGTTCGAGGAATACGGGGCCGAGTTCGCGAGAATCAGCGGAGAAATTAAGAAATACGGAAATTCGCCTGAAGAGGCCAAACGCATAGCTGAAATAGAGGAGATGCAGAAGCGTATATTGTCCGAGGCGGTCAACCTCATCGCCATCCGCGACGGCGAGGGCGCATACGGCCCTGACACGAAGGCCGCGTCCGCTAAATTCGAGCAGACCGCGAGGGAATTTGTTACTTCAATAGAGAAGCTCGTATCCGTCGAAAATAAATTAATGAAGGCCATTCAGGAAGAGTCCTCAGGCATAGCGGCCGGCATAAGGTCATCTATCGGAAGGTCTACGAAGATAATGATACTTGTGAGTATTCTTGCGCTGGCCGCCGGGGCCCTTGTTTCCTTCGGCCTGTCCATGTTCGTCTCCGAGTATATAAGAAAGGCGGTAGGCATCACGGCCGATGTGTCGTCAGGAGACCTTACGAAAAGGCTTTCGGTGAACTCAAGGGACGAGAGCGGCCAGATAGCCGAGGCCTTCAACACGATGATAGACAACCTTAGCGACATTACATGCAAGATAAAATCCTCCGTCAATCATCTCTCGTCCTCGGCCGGCGACCTTGTCCAATCCGCGGACCGCATCTCCGACGGAGTTGACGCGCAAAACGCGAAAATGTCGAAGATAAGCAACGCCACACAGGAGATGGCCGCTGCAACAGCCGAGGTCTCGCGTAACACCGAGGCCGTGTCCGGCGCCGCAGGGAAGGCGAGCGAACTCGCGAAAAAGGGCGGCAAGACGGTAATAAAGACCATTGACAGCATGAACCTGATTGCAAACACCACGAGGGAATCGAGCCGGGTGATATCTTCCCTCGGAGAGCGTTCCAATCAAATAGGCTCCATCATCAGAGTCATAAACGACATAGCCGACCAGACGAACCTCCTTGCGCTGAATGCCGCGATAGAATCCGCCCGCGCGGGCGTTCACGGCAGAGGCTTTGCCGTTGTCGCGGACGAGGTCAGAAAGCTCGCGGAACGCACCATCAAGGCAACCAAGGAAATCTCCGAAATGATAAAGGCCATTCAGGAGGACACTAAACTCGCCCTCTCAACCATGCGGAACGAGGTAAAGGTCGTGGAGAACGGCGTGTCTCAGGCAAAAGAGGGCGGCGAGGCGCTGGAGGAGATATCCAAGCAGGTTGACATAGTGACAGACATGATAAAACAGGTCGTGGCTGCATCTGAAAGGCATACCGGCGCTGCCGGAATAATTAGCGCCGACATGACGGAAATGGCCGGTATCTCGCATGGGGCGTCAAACAATGTAAAGAGAATAGCCTTTGTAAGTGAAAACATAAGCCGCCTTGCCGCTGAATTGAAGGAAATAGCGGATGTGTTCAGGGTCGCCGAGTCCAACGCGGGCACAGACCCATGTGCTGTTACGGCTGCGCTTCCAAAGCAAAGGCTCGTGGCGCTTAATTAGGCAGAGCCTTTGAGTAAGATATGTCCTATCGCCTGAGTACTGCCTTGAACCCTTTGACGCCCGTCCTTGTATCTCTTGCAAAACAAGCCCTGTTCTGATAATAATTGAGGCATCTTCCCGCGCGATGCCGGCGCAAAAAAGACAAGGGTTGATGAACACTTCCATATCATCCCCCCTTTGCTAAGGGGGGATACAGGGGGTTATGGTGAAAAGCACGGTTAAGCCTGTATTTATCCTTCTAATATTTATCCTCTCGCACGCATCCGTTGCCTTTGCCGCCGACACATCGAAAGAATTTACCCTCAGCGCAGGCTACCGGCAGGATGAACTCGACTGGAATATCGCAGGGGACTTAAGCGGCGCCAACCCCAACATACTTTCCGAACTTAAATGGACCGGCCTCGGTTCCTTCAATATAAAGGCCGGGCTCAAGGCCGTGTTCAACAAGGCCTTGTATATCAGGGGCGCCTTTTCCGGCGGCAAGGCCTCAAGCGGCGAGAATCAGGATTCAGACTATTCAGGGGACAACAGGGCAGGGGAGTTTTCGAGGTCGAACAACAAGGGGAGCGGCGATGTGTGGGACGCGTCAGCAGGGGCCGGAATAAAAACCGTTCGCCGGTATTCATCCGGTTTATTTGAATTCATCCCCCTCATCGGATATTCGTATCACAGGCAAAACCTTAAGATTACCGACGGCCGTCAGACCATTCCCGCAACAGGGGCATTCTCAAGGCTCGACAGCTCATATGACGCGGAATGGCTCGGGCCGTGGGTCGGGGCTGACTTTGCCTTAAGGCGTCCTGACTTCAGCCTTTACGGCTCAATGGAATTTCATGTAGCCTCATACCACGCCGAGGCCGACTGGAATTTAAGGACTGACTTCAGACACCCGACGAGCTTCGAGCACTTTGCCACAGGGGGCGGGGCGGTCTTGTCCGGGGCAATGGATTTCCCTGTGCGCAAGGACAGCCCGTGGATATTCAGCGCCTCGATTGATATACAGGCTCTCCGGGCGGCAGCGGGTCTCGACAGGACATACATGGCAACCGGCGCAATTATAGATACAGAGCTTAACGAGGTCAACTGGACATCCTTTTCACTAATGGCCGGACTCAAGCGCGGTTTTTAATAGCTTCTGAAAAGCCGCGGAAAAAGCCCTTCTGCAACATCCCTGACAGCTTCAGTCTATTGAACATCACCTCGTCAAGCATGATGACCGGACGGTAATGCCCTGACTCAATCCGCGCGGGCAGGCATCTTCCCTGTCCGGCTGTCCGCGCTTGACAAAAGCATAATAAGGCAGTATAGTAAGCGCTTACTAACCATGAAGATACCACGCAAGCAGCTTAAGAAGAAAAGGATGAGCGGCGCGGAAAGGCGCTCGCAGATAGTCATGGTGGCAACAAGCCTCTTCTCCAAAAACGGCTTCCGCGGCACGACCACGAGGGAAATAGCCAAAAAGGCCGGCATAAGCGAGGCGGTCATATTCAAGCACTTCAGCAGGAAGAGGGAGCTCTACAAGGCCATAATTGACGCTCGATGCTCGGACGAGTCTGGTCAATCCCGCCTGATGAGCGCGCTTAAGGGCAAGGAGGGCCTCGCGCTCTTTAAAACCCTTGCCTTATACCTGATGAACGAAAACATCGAGGACCCTTCGTTTCTCAGGCTTCTGACCTACAGCGCGCTCGAACGGCATAAGCTCTCCGACATCTTCATCAGGAGCAAGGGCCTCGAACTTATACAGTTCATCGAAGGCCGCATCAGGGAGCTTTCCGCAAAGGGGGCAATCAGGAAGGTTGACCCCAAGGCCGCGGCCCGCGCCTTCATGGGCATGGTGCTGCATTATTGCCTGTCTCAGGGTGTTTACGGCCTCGGCAAATACTACAAAAAACCGAACTCATATGTCGCCGGCGTTTTTGTCGATATATTCTTCAACGGCATTAAGAGGAGATAGCCATGCCTTCGAGCGCGACGGTCCGCCCGTTAATCCCACCTGTTATGAGGACTCAATTCCGAAACGCCTTCGTTCTGCCCGCCTTTTTATCCCTCGTTTTACTGTCCGCAATGTTTAACCCGGCCTACGGCATCGAAGCGGCGCGGACCGTCACGCTCGAAGAGGCATTCGGCATGGCCGCATCCACTCACGAGATGGTCATGGTTTCAGGGGAGGGCATAACTCAGGCAGAGGCCGTAGTCGGAAAGGCCATGTCCACAATACTGCCCCAAGTCGGACTGGAGGCCGGATACACCCGTTATTCCGAAAAGCAGACGGCCGGCGCTTTTGTCACGCAGCCTGATGTGAACAAGCGTCTTGATGTGAGGTTCTCCCAGTCGCTTTACACCGGCGGCATTGAATGGAGCGCCATACGGCAGGGCAGGCTCCTCATTGAAAAGAGCAGGGAGAGGCACAAATACTCCAGACAGTCCGTGCTGCGGGAGACCGCGAGGGCCTACTACGGAGCGCTTAAGGCCGAGCGGGATGTTGACATCAGACGGGCGGCCCTTAAAAGGGCCGAGGAAAGAAAAAAGGTCGCCTACGCCCGTTTCAAGGTAGGAGAGGTAACGAGGTCCGCGGTCCTCAGGGCCGAGGCCGAGCTCTCGGCAAAGGAGGCCGAGCTTATCAAGGCGGATTCATCTCTGTTAGACGCCAAGAACATGCTAAGGAGGGTCATAGGCGGAGAGGGCGAGGTCAATGTCGCTGAACCGGCAAGGCAGACAATGGCAGCGGCCGATGCGGATACCCTCGTCAAGGCATCCTATGAGACGCGGCTCGACTACAAGCAGGCTGTTATTGACAAGAAGCTTTCCGAGGAGGCGATTACTTACGCGAAGGGGAATTTCCTTCCGAGGCTCAGGCTCGAAGGCCAATACTCTCTCAGGGCCCAGGACCCTGAGACCGCTTTTTTTCAGGAGGATTCGGCCTCGGCGTCAATTGTCCTCACTTATCCGCTCTTTGAGGGCGGGCTGAGGAGGGCCGAGATGAACGATGTCCTGAGCAGGCGGAGGGAGGCGGAACTCAGGCTCCAGTCGCTTAGAAAGGACATTGAGATAGAGGTGCGCGTTGCCTTCAACGCAATGGCGGCGCAGAAGGCGGTGCTCGAGGCATACAGGAAAAGGCTCAGCTTCGCGGAGGAGGACTACAAGACGGTCTTTGAGCAGTTCAAGTACGGGCTTGCCACTACCGTGGATGTCATAGACGCGGGCACGGAGCTTCAGGCCGCGGAAGGCTCTTTGATGAACTCGGTCTACGACCTTGAACTCGCCATCGTGTCCCTCAAGTATTATGTTGGAATCCAACTGGAGGAACCTGCCAAGTGATGATTGGACGCTTAAGGCATGGAAATGGTTTTTGCGGCACAGCGCGGAATAAAAGGCTTACCTCGGTTTTTTCAGCCCTTTGCATCCTGCTCTTGGCCTTCGTATCGGCCTGCTCAAAGGGTAAAACGGAGAACGGCGTTGAAAAAGCCGTGCTTCCACCGGTCTTGAGCGTAAGCGCGCTCTTGGCCAAGGCCGAGGCAAGGGCAATTGAGAGGACGGTTGAGACTACCGGAACACTCGATGCCTCTGAGGAGGCTCTGGTAAGCAGCGAAGCGCCGGGCACTGTCGAGAAAATACTCGTTGACTTGGGCGATAGGGTTGAGGCTGGAGATGTCATGGCAATCGTTGACCAGAGGGAGGCGGAGCTGAACATCAGGGACGCGGCGGCAGCGCTCGACGCAACCGAGAAGACCGCTCAGAAGGAACGCGCCCGCAGCGAGGACTCATCCGCAAACCTCAAGAGGTACGAGGAGCTTTTCAAGGAGGCACTTGTGTCTCAGGCGCAGTTTGACGGCGTAAAGACTCAGTCGGATGTTGCCGCAGCCTCTTACTTTGAGGCCCTCTCAAGGCTCGACGGCGCCAAGGCAAGGCTTTCCATGTCGAAAAAGAAATTCTCGGACACGGTGATAAGGGCGCCCATATCCGGCGAGGTGAGCAAAAGATTCGCCTCTGTAGGCGAGGTTATAAGGGCTCAATCCCCTGTCTTCAGGCTCGTATCATCGCGCGCGCTTAAACTCAGGGGAACGATTCCAGAGGCCTTTGTCCCGCTGGTGTTGCCGGGTCAGGAAATCACCGTAACGGTTGCGGCCTACGGTAACAGGCAGTTCAAGGGAATAATCAAAAGGGTAGGCCCTGAGGTAAACCCTGCCACGAGGACGCTCGATATAGAGGCCCTTGTTCCCAATCCTGACAATGCCCTCAGACCCGGTTTTTTCGCAAAAGGGCTTATAATTACGGGAAAGGACGAATCAGTGCCTTTTGTGCCCGCGGGAGCGGTCTATTCGTTTGCCGGAGTTACGAAGGTGTTTGTCATAAAAGACGGTGTTGCGTCTGAAAGGCTCGTCAAAACAGGCGTAAGGCAGGGAGACCTCGTCGAGGTCATGGGCGAGGTCAAGCCCGGTGATACTGTCGCCGCCTCAAACCTCCTGAACCTCTTTGACGGCGTGAAGCTCAATCCCGCCTGGCGCGATCAGGTGCAGGAGCGCGCCACGCGCATCGGCTTGCCCACACGCGGCGCATTCCTTTCGCCGATATTGGAGCCGGTCCGCGACGCGCAGGGCCAGGTGGTGGACGTGCGGCTTCGCTACACCCA
>CAYIRV010000004.1:0-6159 GCA_964365865.1 uncultured Thermodesulfobacteriota bacterium
GATAGTGCAGTAAAAGTGCATTCGTAAGAGGGAAGGTTAAATATGGAGCCACCTCTCTACATAGATACATACATACAACTAACAATATTCTTCTTTGTTCTAATGACCCCGGTTTCACCTGAGCATAGGTGGCCGGGGTTTTTTTTGCTTGCAATAAAGCAAGCAAAGTTTGCTTACAGAGGCAACAGGAGGCAACACAAATGAAAAAAATCTTTACAGCATGTTTTATGGTATTAATGGCCGTTTTTATGGTTGGATGCGGAGATGATAATGGGGGAGGTGGAGGGGGAAGCCCAGCGCCAGCAGACACCACTCGACCCACCGTGAGTTCCACAATCCCTGCTAATGTGGCCACCGGTGTGGCCATCAACAGGAACATCACCGCCACCTTCAGTGAGGCGATGGACGCTGCAACGATCACCACCGCAACCTTTACCTTAACGCAAGGGGCAACGCCTGTTCCCGGCGCTGTGACTTATGCGGGCACCGTTGCGGTCTTTAACCCAACAAGCAATCTCGCAGCCAGCACCGCCTATACGGCCACGATAACAACTGGCGCCAAGGACCTGGCAGGCAATGCATTGGCTGTCAATAAGACATGGAGCTTTACAACAGGGGCAACGCCAGACACCACCGCACCTACCGTGAGTTCCACAACCCCTGCTAATGTGGCCACTGGTGTGACCATCAACAGGAACATCACCGCCACCTTCAGTGAGGCGATGAGTGCTGCAACTATCACCACCGCAACCTTTACCTTAACGCAAGGGGCAACGCCTGTTCCAGGCGCTGTGACTTATGCTGGCACCGTTGCGGTCTTTAACCCAACAAGCAATCTCGTAGCCAGCACCACCTATACGGCCACGATCACGACCGGGGTCGAGGACATGGCAGGTAATGCATTGGCTGCCAATAAGATATGGAGCTTTACAACAGGGGCAGCTACAGCGGCAGGTCCAGCGCCGGTAAACCTTGGAACAGCCGGCGATTTTGTGATTCTGGCAAAATCAGGAATCGATACCGTTCCAACCTCCGCAGTGACTGGCGATATTGGCGTGAGTCCAATCGATTCGACTGGCATAACGGGATTCTCGTTAATACTGGATGCCTCGGGTACATTTTCGACATCCAGTCAGGTTACCGGAAAGGCGTATGCAGCCGACTATACGGCTCCAACTCCTTCTAACATGACCACGGCTGTAAGCAACATGGAAGCGGCGTACACCGATGCTGCCGGGCGGGCATTGCCTGATGCTACTGAACTGGGCGCCGGAGATATTAGCGGGCTAACCATCGTTCCTGGTCTCTACAAGTGGGGCACCGGGGTTTTGATATCAACGAATGTCACTCTCAATGGCGGCCCTAATGATGTCTGGATCTTCCAGATATCGGGCGGTATTACCCAGGCTTCCGGTGCAAGAGTAATCCTGACCGGTGGCGCACTGCCCGAGAACATCTTCTGGCAGTCCTTCGGTGTTGTCGCGCTTGATACGACCGCACACATGGAGGGGGTGATACTGGCGCAAACAGCGATCACCCTGGCGACTGGTGCAACAGTGAACGGCAGACTGTTGTCACAGACTGCGGTGACATTAGACGGCAGTACCGTGACGCAACCGTAAGGTAGCAGGTAACAAAATCAGGGGGCCTTCCCATATTTCTGAAATACGGGAAGGCCCCCTTTGTTTTTAAAATTTAGAGGAAGAAGAGGTACCTTTCGGCCCTGAAAATATTGTATCTTGTGCTTCATCTGCCCTGAACGATATTTGCGTTTACAGCCGGCCTTCCGATTAAGATACTCCCGGCGTTTTTTCGAGGTCTTCGATATGCCCCCTACCCCCAGCCCTTAAGTCCTTCAAACACATCTCTTGCCTTTGTGCGTGTCTCTTCCATTGTGCCGTTATTTTCAATCACAAAATCCGCCATTGCGGCTTTTTCACTGAGGTTCATCTGGGCCCCTGAGCGTTGCCTTGCGTCGGCCTCGGTAATGTTGTCCCTTTTAACGCTTCTCTGAATCCGTCTGTCCTCGTCAGCATAAACCACTATGACCGCGTCCATCTCCCTGTTGAGGCCGGTCTCTATAAGGAGGGCCGCGTCAACGGCTATTACAGCATCAGGGGATTCTGTCTTAAGCCTTTGAACCTCATCTCTCAGCCGTTTTATTATACGCGGGTGGGTGATGGAGTTGAGCTTCTTTAGTTTGTCCTTGTCAGAAAACACGATTCCTCCGAGCGCCTTCCTGTCTATTGAGCCGTCTTCTTTAAGTATGGTCTGCCCGAATTCCTGGACAATATCCGCGCAAGCCTCTCCGTCTTTTGCGGAGACCTGCCTCGATATGATGTCAGCGTCAACCACCATTGCGCCCAGCCTCTTAAACTCCCCTGTAACGAGGCTCTTGCCGGAGGCCAGCCCGCCGGTTATTCCAATGACCATCAATCACCCTCCCCTTTATCCCCTCCCATCAAGGGAGGGGGGATTTGAGATATAAGGGAAAATCCCCCTCTATCCCCCTTTTAGAAAGGGGGAGGATAAGGAAGTGTTCATTTTATCCCTCCCCCCTTGTGGGGGAGGGAAGGGTGGGGGGAATTAATCATTATGAAGCTCAACTGCCTTCCGGTGAGTCCGTTTTCTTTCCTGTATGAAAAAAAGAGCTTGTTTTCGCACGCAGTGCACGGCGCTTCAGAGCAGATGTTTTTCTCAACAAGCCCTTCTTCAATAAGAGAGTGAGATACGGCCTTTGCCAAGTCGAGCCTTGGCGAGCCGTTTGTAAACTCAAAGAAACCCAATGCCGCGTCCCCGTAGACCTTTTCAAATTCTTTTATTATGTCTTCCTTCACATCATAGCAGCAGGGCCTTATGTGCGGCCCGAGGCAGGCGATAATGTCCTCTGGCCTTGAGCCAAAGGATTTTACCATTGTTTGAACGGTTTTTTGCGCGATTTTCAATAGCGCCCCTCTCCATCCGGCATGAGCCGCTCCAACGGCCTTTTTGACAGGGTCGTATAAAAGCGCGGGCAGGCAGTCTGCCGTAAGCACGCCAATCGGCGTGTGCTTAAGGCAGGTAACGATTGCGTCAGCCTCCGGCGGATGAGCGGCGTCAATGCCGTCAAAATCCCCCTTAATCCCCCTTTCGTAAAGGGGGATGATATGGAAGTGTTCATTAGCAACAAACACCTGAACCCCATGCACTTGATTTAAGGTTATGAGCCTCTTGGCCAAGAGCGGGAATGGCTTTGCGATTAACTCCGTATTCTTTAAGATGTTTTCCTTTGAGTCTGTCCTGAAGTCAAAGTTAAGGCTTTCAAACGGGGCAGGGCTCACGCCGCCTACCCGGGTAAGAAAGCCGTGGGTAAGGGCTTGTGTTTCGAGGAGCGGGCATGAAAGGTATTTTATGCCTTGTTTTTCCTTGAGCATTGCCTTAACCCCCCTTAGTCCCCCCTTTACAAAGGGGGGAAGATAGGGAAGTGTTCATTGACCCATCCCTTTTATCCCTCCCCCCGAGGGGGGAGGGAAGGGTGGGGGGGAAAGGGGGGAGGGATAAGTAAGAGAGCATTATCAATGAGCTTAACGAGCGTTTCCATGTCCTTTGGCAAAGGGGAATTGAACTCCATGTATTTGCCTGTTGACGGATGTATTATGCCGAGCTTTGCCGCGTGCAGGCACTGCCTTTTGATTTTGTGGACCTCGTCCGTCAGCTCTTTTGGCCATGACATGGGGGGCCTTCTGCTTGAATAAAGGGCGTCCTTGACAACAGGATGGTTTATTGCCGATAGATGCACCCGTATCTGGTGCGTGCGGCCTGTGGTTGGCGTAACCTCAAGGAGCGTGAGCCACGGCGAGCGCTTAACCACTCGGTAGGAGGTCAGGGCAGGCCGTTTTTTCCGGGACTTTGCCGAGATTTTTTTCCTGTGGGTTTTGTCTCTTCCTATGGCAAGGGCGATTGTGCCGGAGTCCTTTTCCACCGCGCCCCAGACTACGGCAAGGTATTTTTTCGTAACAGTATGTTCCTTGAATTGCAGGGCGAGCCGGGCATGGCTTATGTCGTCTCTTGCGATTACAATGACGCCTGATGTGTCCATGTCGAGCCTGTGGACTATGCCCGGCCTTAAAGGCGCGCCTACGCTCGAAAGCCTCTCCGTATAATTCATAAGCCCGTTTACGAGCGTGCCTGACGGTCTTCCTGCCCCGGGGTGGACTGCAAGCCCTGGCTGTTTGTTCACGACTATAATATTTTCGTCCTCGTAGATTATGTCGAGCGGTATAGGCTCAGGCTTGAGGGAAAGAGGTTTTTTTTCGGGAAGTTCGATTTCGATAGTGTCCGTGCTCTTGAGCCTGTGCCCGGGCTTTGCGGGATTGGAGTTTACGAGCACAGCGCCGGACTCTATCAGTCTTTTTATAGAGGACCTTGAAAGCTCAGAGACCTTTTCGGCAAGAAACACATCGAGCCTTTTTGCAGCGTCTTCCCCTGAAACAGCGAATCGAAGGCTACGCTCCATAAACTATTGATGACTGCATTTAGAATGTCCTAATTCATATTTTCAAATAACCCCCTCACCTTTATCCTCTCCCCTGTGGGGAGAGGATAAAGGTGAGGGGCATAATCGTAAACATCAAAAGCTGATAACTCCTCCCCTTGTAAAGGGGAGGCTGGGTGGGGTTAATTTTGCAGTCCTCATTAACCGGCGGGATTATATCAGGCCAACACGGGCCGTGCTTACCATATTTCGGATTCCACTGTCCCGTATCTCTTGATGAGTATGTCAACGACCGCCTTGTTGTAGAAGTTGTTGGTTTTTTCAAGCTCCCCGTCAACCCTGCTCTTGTAAAGCGCAAGGCCTTCCTTCAACTCCTTGTCCAGAAGGTCGAAGATGTTGTCGTTCTTTATGCCGCTTTGGATTTTCTCGCGGTTATAGAGCGCGATGTCCGCTATTATGGTTCTGGCGAGCCGGGCCGCGGCAACAGGGTCGTTAATCATGGCCATGCTTTGACCTTTCCTTAAGTATTTCCTCTACGAGCACATCCCTGCCCCTCTCGGCGTTGGCCCGGACAAGCCTTTGGACAAGCTCCATATCGCCCCTTTTGAACGCCTCGACGATGGCGCCGTGCTGCTCCACGGAATCCTTCATCCTTCCGGGCAGGGCCATGGCCGTAATCCTGAAGCGCTCGAACTGCTGGACAAGATGGTGTATGAGGTTAAAGAGCTTCTCGTTGCCGCAGGCCTTGAGGAATGTGTCGTGGAACTGGTTGTCGAGCCTGAAAAAGCCCTTTACATCGCCCTCGTCCGCGCATTTATGCATTTGCGTATTCAGGCTATCGAGTTTTTTTATCTCTTTCTGAGTGAGCTTTGGGCAGGCGGTTTGGGCGGCAAAGCCCTCGAGCAGGCTCTTTATCTCGTAAAACTCCCGGACATCCTTGTCTGTTATAGGGCTTACTACAGCGCCTTTTCGCGGCACCACGGATATGAAGCCCTCTGATTCGAGCTGCCTGAACGCCTCTCTGATAGGGGTCCTGCTGATGCCTAAGCTCTGGGCTATCTCCTGCTCAGGGACGCGCTCCCCGGGCCTGAGCCTGCCCTTTAAAACAGCGTCCTTTACGAAATCAACTATCCGCTCCCTCAGCGTGAGGGGCTTCTCAACATGATAGTCGAGCCTCCGGGCCTTTTGCATGGTAGCGCTATTTTATAACGCATATATGCTTAAATCAAGGCTTTTTTGGCAATTTTCAGTCCAAGAAAGCCGCTGCATTCAAGGCCGAAAGCGAGCGGTTTTATTTCTCTTGAATGTCTCCGGTTTTTGGGATTAAATGTGCGGATTGAACTCAGGGGACAGTCGTTACAAGATGGAAAAGCCCATTATTCAGGTGCACATCCCTTATCCAGTACTATTGGAAAGGCTGGATGAGGTTCTCGATAAGAGAATAAACCCTGAGATATATCTCGACGGGGACTGGGTTCAAGGAGCGTTGCCAAGCACCCTTAAGAGGCTCAGCGCCGCCTTTGCGGAAAGGGGGCTAAGGATAACGCTCCACGGCCCGTACGCCGACATCAACCCAGGGAGCTACAAGGAAGAGACGAGGCTTAAGACAGTTGAAAAGTATAAAATAGCCTTTGAGGCAGCGTCAATCCTTAAGGCAAAGAACATAGTCCTGCACGGAGGTTACA
>CAYIRV010000004.1:6169-20045 GCA_964365865.1 uncultured Thermodesulfobacteriota bacterium
AAAGGGCCTTTAAGGGGGATGTCGGGCGCTGGCTGGAACAGAGCCTTAAGACATGGCCTGAGTTCGCGGGGTTCGCGGAATCGCATGGCATTACCATAGCCGCGGAGAATATCTTCGACAAAAACCCTTTTGCCCTTTTATCCCTCGTAAAGGCCGTAGGCTCGCCAGCCTTCATGGTTTGCATTGACGCGGGGCACTTAAACATCTGTTCGGATGTGGCGTTTGAGGAGTGGTTCAGGGAACTCGGCGGATATATCGCAGAGGTCCATTTGCACGACAATAACGGCAAGAACGACGACCACATGGTCCCAGGCACAGGCTCCATTGATTTTCCGCGTATATTCTCTCTCATCAGGCAAAGCCCTAATGAACCTGTCTATACCATAGAGCCACATTTAGCAGAAGACATCTTGCCGGGGATTGAGGCTGTTCAAGGGTTTTTAAGGGGCAAGGGATAACGGCCCGTTGCCTTAACAGCTCTTTTACACAATGCCTGCCTCGGTGTGCTTTTTGAGTATCGAATCTGCAAGCCGGTCTATAGCGGCATAATCGCCTTCTGTCGGAAGCCCCTTAACCACGACAGGCTCGAGCATTTCGACCTTCAGGTCTTTGATGATGCCTGTTATCTGCTCCACCATCCTTCCGCCCCAGCCAAAAGACCCTATGATGGAGACGAACTTGAGCTTTGGCCTTAGCGCGTTAGCAAGGAACGCGGCAGAGGCCGTGAGCGGATGCGCTCCCGCGAGCACAATCGGCGAGCCGAAAACTATAGTCGCCGCGTCAACGAGCGCCATTGCCAAAGCGCCCGTGTCGGTTACAGCGAGATTGAACCTTTCAACTTTAACGCCCCTTTTGTAAAGCGCCCCAGTGAGCCGCTCCACAAGGGCTTCCGTGCTTCCGTGCATAGTGGCATACGCTATGATAACCGTGTTTGAAACCGCGTCAGAGACCCATCTGCGGTGAGAGTCCATTATGCATCCGGGCTCCATGTGCACAGGGCCGTGTCCGGGCGCAATGGCGGCGATTTCGTAGGCCGCGAGCCTTTCGAGGTGCTTCTGTATGGTCTTCCTGAAAGGCATCATCACCTCGGCGTAATACCTTTTTGAGGCAGCGCATACCTTTACATCGTCGTGAAAGCAGGGGTTTTCCGAGGCGAGGTGGGAGCCGAAAAGGTCGCATGTAAAAAGTATTCTGTCTTCCCTTAAGTAAGTAAGCATTGTCTCAGGCCAATGCACCCACGGGGAATGGATGAATTCGAGGGTCTTGTCCCCGAGGCTCAGGGTCTCGTTGTCGGATACGGTCGTAAGCCTTTGTTCAGGGATGCGGAGAAGGCTTACAAGGAACTCCTTTCCCTTTGGGCTGGTGATGACCCTCGCGTCCCTGTATTTTTCGAGCACAAGAGGGAGCGCGCCGGAATGGTCCTGCTCGGCATGCTGCGAGACTATATAGTGAATCTCGTCTATGCCTTCGAGCTGCCGGAGAAGGAGGTCTGCCTTGGCAGGGTCAACCGTGTCAATGAGCGCGGTCTTTTGGCTGCCCTTTACAATGTAGCCGTTGTAGCTTGTCCCGTCAGGGATGGGTATAAGTGAGTCAAAGAGGCGCCTGTCCCAGTCAACCGCGCCGGCCCAAAAGACAGAGTCTATTATCTTCTTAGGTTCCATTCTCATAAAGAAGCAACCGCCGCTCTCTGAGGCTCAGCTCAAGTGCACGGCAAAGGCGACAAGCCTTTCCACTGCCCTTATGCCGCGTGATTCTCCTTTTTCAATAAATATGAGCGTGCCCGGGCCGACCTCATAGTCCGCGCCCTCGATTGTCATTATGCCTTTTCCGCTTATGAAGTAAAATATCCCGGTCCCGCTCGGGTGCGCCGGTATCATCTGTCCCGGCTCCATGCAGATAAGAGGCACCTTGTATTCAGGCTTGGCCCTCAGTATCCGAGGCATGAACTCAGCGGAAAATCCAGTTTTTTTGCTCACATCTATTATTTCCATGTCCTTCACCCCTTTGTTCCGAAGTCTTTTACCCCTTAGATTTTTCTAACACAAAAGGCGCCGGCCTTTCCAATAAAAAAGCCTTTATTTGATAAGCTCGAATTTGTCGGTGTTTGGAATATAGGCATACATCTTACCGGTGCCGATTTCATAATACCACCCGTGCAGATAAAGGGTGGATTCATTAAGCGCTTGAGCGATGAAGGGATAGGTCTCAAGATTTTCTATCTGGGCAAGGACGTTTTCCTTTTCCGTGATTTCTTGCAGCGCCTCTTGGGGGCTGTCAGGAAAGGATTCGAGGACAGCGTCTTTTACGGGTTTTGCCAGATTCAGCCAATCCCTTAAGTGCGGCATCTTGTCCATTTCATCGTTCTTTTTGTAAAGCGCCTGCATGGCGCCGCAATTCGAATGCCCGCAGACAATGACATCAGACACCTTCAAGCCCAATACGGCAAACTCTATGGCCGCCGCGACGCTGTTTTTGTCTTTTAGGGCGTCATACCGCGGGATTATGTTGCCTATGTTTCTTACGATAAAGAGTTCTCCGGGCTTGCTCTGGGTAACCAAGGCCGGGTCTACGCGCGAATCAGCGCATGTAATGAAGAGCACATCAGGGTCTTGGCTCTTTGAAAGCCTTTTGAAGAAGTCCTCTTCTTTTTTGAAGAACGACTCCTGAAATCTGCGGATACCCTTGTAAAGCTTGTCCACTTATATCCTTTCGCGTTTTTCGCGCAAAAACTTCTTGTATGGTTTTTGAACCTGTTCCGGAAGTTTCCGGCGGTCATTTGAATTTTTACCACCGCAGGTGAAAACAAGTCAACATTACCCGGCAACGGGGTAATGGTTTAAACCGGCGCGGATGGGTCTTTAAAGCGCTGAGCTGTGTTTTCCGCAGGTGGGGCAGGACTCAGTTATGATATAGCCGCAGCCCGGACATGACCGGGTTGAAGAAGAGACCTCGCTTGAGCAGGCAGGGCAGGTCAAGTGCCTGCTCTCGTCGTCCTTGATATATACCACTCTCGATAGTTCCTCTATCGTGGTTACCCCTGAGGCGGCCTTCTTAAGTCCGTCTGTATGGAGCGGTATCATCCCTGCCTCAATCGCGGCATCGAGCAGTTCCTCCTCATGCGCATCCGCGGCGATGAGCTTTTTAAGCTTAGAGTTTATGGCCATCACCTCGAATACGCCGGTACGGCCGAAATAGCCGCTGTTGCCGCACTTATTGCACCCTTTTCCCCTGTACAGTTTTCCGCCTTGCGGCTTTATGTTGCCGAGGAACTCCATCTCCTCCGCCTTTGGCGTGTAAGCCTCCTTGCAGTTGTTGCATATGCTCCTTACAAGCCTCTGGGCGATTATGCCGTTAAGCGCCGAGGCAATCATGTACTGGGGTATGCCCATGTTTTTAAGCCTTATTATGGAGGATACGGCGTCATTTGTATGCAGGGTCGTAAATACCAGATGTCCGGTCATCGAGGCCTGATGGGCTATGATCGCGGTTTCGGCATCCCTCATCTCGCCTACGAGGATTACATCCGGGTCCTGCCTCAATACCGAGCGGAGCGTATAGGAGAATGTAAGCCCGGTCTTCTCGTTCACCGGCACCTGGCTCACGCCCTTAAGCTCGTATTCAATAGGGTCCTCTATGGTTATGATGTTTATTTTTTCGCTCTTTATGTGGCCTATAATAGAGTAAAGGGTTGATGTCTTGCCGCTTCCGGTCGGCCCAGTGGCTATCACCACGCCCTGCGGTCTGGATACCATGTCCGTTACGCGCTTGAGGTCCTCCTTCGAGAGCCCGACGCTCTTTATGCTCAGTGTGGCCTCTTTCGTGTCCAATATGCGGAGGACGATGGTCTCGCCGTATTGGGTCGGAAGCGTCGAGACCCTGAGGTCAATGTTTTTGTCCCCGATGCGCACCTTGATTCTGCCGTCCTGCGAGACCCTTCTTTCAGCTATATCCATCCGCGCCATGAGCTTTATCCTCGAAATAACCGGACCCTGCACCCACTTCGGGAACTGCACGACCTCGCGCATGATGCCGTCCACCCTGAACCTGAGCCTTACATTGGTATCCTGCGGTTCGAGGTGGATATCGCTCGCCCTGTTGTCAACGGCCTGTATGATTATGGAGTCAACCATTTTGATTATCGGAGGGGCCGCGCTCTTCTTTATCTGCTGGGAAAGGTCCATATCGTACTCGCGGTCATGGACGACCTCCACGCATTTGTCCTTCTTGAAGTCGCTCATGAGGTCTTCAATCGGCTCGCTCAGATTGTAGTGCTTGTTTATGGCCGCAACCACATCCGTGATGGTGACGACATACGGCCTGACGGCAAGCCCTGTTGCAAACCGTATATCGTCAATCGCATGGAGGTTCAGCGGGTCGGACATGCCGATATTGAGGGTCTTGCCGTCCTGATAAAGAGGTATAAGGAGGTATTTTTTTGGAATGGTTTCAGGGATGAGATCCAGGACCTTCGGGTCCAGCGTGGACTCTATATCCACGAAAGGGATATTGAGCTGGAAGGAGAGGGTCTGCGCAATATCCATCTCCGAGGCATAACCCTTTTTTACCAGGGCGCTGCCGAGCTTCTGCCCTTTGACCTTGATCTCTTTCAGGGTCTCATCAAGCTGTTCCTGGCTGATAAGCCCGGATTCCACAAGCAGTTCGCCTAATTTTTTGACGGCCATTTTGGGGTGCCCATTTTACGATGTTCCGATTATAACACTTCAGGGTATGTTGTTTCAATAGCGAAGCCGTCCGGCATCAGGCATCTCCGCATATGTTGTGCCTGCCTTGGAAAAAGGTATAATAACAGTCATGTATATGAGACTGTATGCCGTATCAATAGTATGGTTCGCCATACACCTTTTCCTCTACTGGTCGGTTGTCCGTTTTTACGCGGTCTCAGGCCCTGTTGTCAGAAAACTCCTCTTAACGGCCGCTGTTCTTCTGTCCGTAAGTTTCTTGGGAGCGGCCTTCTTGATCCGCACGCACGCAGGCCCGCTCGCAGGCGCCTTTTACGCCTTCGCCGCCTTCTGGGCGGGGTTTGCGCTCTACCTTTTTATGGCCGTGTCCGCCTGCTGGCTTTTGTATCTAACAGCACGGGTTGCGGGCAGGCAAATCCCCATGCGCGCCGTCTGCTCTTTATCCTTTGCGCTAACATTCGTGGTTTCCGCATACGGCGTATGGAACGCGTTCAGCCCGGTAATGAAGAATATCGAGGTCGAGATCCCCGGACTGCCTGAGGAATGGCGGCATAAGACGATAGTGCAGGTATCCGACATCCACCTCGGCGCTGTCCATACACGCAGGTACTTCAGCCGCGCGGCCGCTAAAATAAATTCCATTCGTCCTGATGTCATATTCATCACCGGAGACCTCTTTGATGGTATGAGCTCCGGGGACATGACCTCGTTCGCAGGGGTTTTGAATGAACTTGAGGCAGCAGACGGGATATTTTTCGTAAACGGGAATCATGAGCACTATATCGGGGTTGACAAGGTATTAGCCGTGCTTGCAAAGACCCGCATCAGGGCGCTCCGCGACGAGGCCGTGCAGGTGGACGGCCTGCAGATAGCCGGCGTAGATTACCCGGACTACGGCGGCCACAGGGATGTCAAAGATGTCCTTATCGGCAATGGGTTCAAAAAAGGCATGCCCTCGATACTCCTTTACCATACGCCCACAAACATTGCTCAGAACAGTGTTGACTTTGCCGAACGTCAGACAAACACCTACTGGGCCCCTGATGTTGACTTCACGGCCGCGAAAGAGCTCGGGATAAGCCTCCAACTGTCCGGCCACACCCACGGGGGGCAGCTCTTCCCCTTCGGGTTTCTGTCCGGATTCTTATATAATGGGTATGACTACGGCCTCCACAGGCAAGGGGGGTTTTCCATCTACACCACATCCGGGCTCGGGACCTTCGGGCCGCCGATGAGGGTCGGAAGTTCTTCTGAAATCGTCATAATAAGGCTTAAGCCAGCGGAGAGTTCTTAAACTCAAGAGACTCTTTTACCGAAGCAGGCTGTAGATGTTGTAGCCGGCTATCACTATGCCCGCGACAAGGTTGACGCCGCTGGTGGCAGAGGAAGGGTTTGCCATAAACAGCTTGTCAAGCCTGAAGATTTCAGTGAACCTGTTTCTTATGAAAAAGCCCGCTATCAACATGAAACCGTATGCGATGCCCAAAAGCGTCACCGTAAGATCCAAAGACACCATCACCCACCTCCGAATGTAATGACCTCATTTTATTCTATAATAAAACTTCCCCAATTGCGAACAAATGGGGATGGTGGAAGTAATTTGCTTGAAAAAACGCCGGGTTATCCGAAATTACAATCATAATTCTTTACATATTTATTCTTCTTCAGGCAGTGCTGAGACTAAAGTGTTACCCCCTTTCCAGACCAAAGGCTTAATGCCTTTTTATCCACGGCGTATGACCAATGGCGCTGTTCCGGCTTAATACCTTTTCGATACCTTTGAAGGATTGTCTTCTTCATTTCGAAAGGGTATAACACACTGACCCAAGAGCAACAACGAGGAGCCGAACGCAGGTTCCGGCAGGCTGCGGCGGGTTCTCGGCCTGCTCATGTGCATACTTCACTCATAAAGGGTAAATGCGATGGAAATCAGGTTATGCCCCTTTTGCAGCAAGGCCTTCTACGCCGACCACGAGAAGGAATACATAACATGTCCGCACTGCGATTATCGCTTTTTAGACAGGAGGGAGGCGGACAGGGTCAAGAAGGATGTCGGCTGCACTTTTAAGTCTAACAGCAAGAGGCGACCGGCTAGGCTCAAAGACTATTCTGAGACAGGCATAAGGGTGCAGTACAAGGGCCGTCCCCTTAAAGCCGATACGGTTATCGGCGTAGAGATAGACGAACTGAATATAACAGGCTCGGCAAAGGCTGTCTGGAGCAAGAAGGAATTGGGTAAAGTATATTCGAGCGGGCTTATGTTCAAGCGTTCGCGGAAAAAGTGAAGGACTAAATATGGCGGATGCAAGGTTTTCAAGCAAAAGGGTGAAGATGGCTCGAAAGACCGACGGTATGAGGGCGCGGGTTCGCGGGTTTTTCAATGCCTTCGCAATGGCCGTGAGCCTCCTTTTAGCGCTCGTTGCGTGCGCGTCAATAGAGAAGGCGCATCAGGCAACGGACGTAAAAGAGGCGGGGCATTACTTAATCGGCCCTGAGGATGTGCTTGAGATATCGGTCTGGAAAAACGTCGACCTTTCAAAGGTGGTTACGGTAAGGCCCGACGGGAGGATAACCCTGCCGCTCATAGGCGATGTGCAGGCCGCGGGCGTAACATCCGACAAGCTCAAGGACGATATTACCGCGCGGCTCAAGCAGTATCAGGACGCCGCAGTGGTCTCCGTGATTGTCCAGCAAGTGAACAGCTACAGGATTTACATACTCGGCGAGGTCAGGAACCCCGGCTCTTATCAGGTCAAGACCCGGACCACGCTCCTGCAGGCCGTATCCTTGGCCGGCGGGTTTACCCAGTACGCGTCAAAGGACAAGATAGTCCTTCTTCACATGAATGAGAGCGGGGCAGAGGAAAAAACAACCGTGCGCCTTAAGGACATCGTATATTCTGAAAAAGGCGGCAAGAACATAATGCTTAAGCCCGGTGATACGGTATTTGTGCCATAGGGCTAAAACCGCGTTTTTTGCCGTTGCCGCGCTTGCTCTCGAAACGGTTCTTTTGGCAGGCACAGGCTTAGGCGCGGAGACGATTTTCAGACAATCGGTCATGGTGGAGATGAGATACGACAGTAATTCAGGCATAGAGCCGGCGTCTTTAAGGCCGGAAAGCGATTATGTGTTTACGCTTTTTCCGAGGTTCGACCTTTCGCAAGACAGCGGCCTGATTAAGCTCGCTCTGTTCTACAGGCCGGGCGGGAGCTTTTACTTCAGGAACCAGGACCTTAATACCGTAAGCCACTTCGCGGGTATTGATGCGGACTTAATGGTAAGCGAGACCACAGGGCTTAAGGCCTCGGACAGGTTCAACTACACGAAAGACATGCGCGAGGCCGACCCTAATGCCGTGCAGACCATGCGAACGGGGACCACGACAAACGAGATAACGGCCGAGGTTACGCATGAGCCGGCCCCGGGCCTTTCGGCAAAGGCCGTTCTTTCGAGAAGAACGCAGGAGTTCGACAACAGCGCCCTCATTGATACGCAGATTGACGGCTTGGCGCTCTCGGCGGCAAAGGCCGTGAGCCAAGGGCTTACGCTAAATGCGGATTATATGTTCACCGGTTTTTCATTCGACACAGGGAGCAGCTCGGAAAGCCACTCGCTTCTTGCCGGGTTCGAGGCCGGGATTACGAGGAATACCAACCTCAATGCCTCGGCAGGGGCTGTTTTTTCACCGGACACGGACAGGGACAGGTATGATTTTTCAGCAACGGCTGAACTTACGAGCGCCTTTAAGAACTCGTCTCTGGGCCTCGGCTATTCAAGGGGCGTCTCGAGTTCCTCCGGGCTTGTGGACTTAAGGAGTTTAAACTCCAGATACACGTTCAGGTACAGCTATAACCTGTCCGGCGAAACAGTAACGACTTTTTCAGGCGGATATTCGAGGGCGCTTTCGAGGCCCGATGCGGTTATTGACATAACATCCTATGACGCTAATTTGAGCATTTCATGGAGACCTTCGGACCGGTTCAGCGCGAACGCGGGCTACAGAAGGTCGAAGCAGTGGTCCCACGGGACCATTGGAACGGACATGGGGCGCGACAATATATTCGTAAGTCTCGACTTCGTCCCTTTTGAAAGGAGGCTGTAGCCGTGGACCAAATGCACAAGAACATAAGCGGGTATATAGAGGTCTTCCTCAGGCGGAAGTGGGCGTTCATATCGCTTGCCGTTGCAGGCGCGGCAATCGGGGGTGTTATAGCCTATACTCTGCCGGCCTACTACATGTCGTCAACGCTCATTATCATAGAGGAGCAGCAGGTCCCTGCCGCATATGTTACGCCCACGGATGTAACTACGGTAGCGCAGCGCATTAATGTCATAAAGCAGCATATACTCAGCAGGACAAAGCTCGAGGAGATAATAAAGAATTTTAACCTTTACACCGGCTCCAAGGCCGGGTCATTGCCGTGGCCGCTTTCCCGCATAATCCCGTGGGGTAACGACGCCCTTGCAAAGGATGAGGCCATAGACCGGATGAGGAAGGACATAGAGTTCAAGGTCATAGGGGGCGATCCTTCTTACTCCGGAGGGAGCCAGTCCCAGAGGAGGGATGCCGCGTTCACGATAAGCTATATAGGGAGAGACCCTAATACCGCCATGCAGGTTACGAACATGCTCGCCTCGCTTCTTATCGAGGAGAACCTCCAGATACGGGAGCAGTACGCGGAGGGGACATCCGAGTTCCTCGTAAGCGAGCTCGAAAAGTCCAAGAAGGAGCTTTCCGAGCAGGAGGCGGCCATAAGGCGGTTCAAGGAAGCGCGCATGGGCGGCCTTCCGGAACAACTCGACGCCAATCTGAGGACGCTCGACAGGCTTCAACTCGAACTCCAATCCGTTTCAGGCACGCTCAAGAACGCCGAGGACAGAAAGTCCCTGCTTGAGGAGCAGCTCGGGGGAGGGCTTATGAGCAGGGGAAGGGGCGAGGCTGACACGCTCGTTGGTAGGCTTGAGACATTGAAGAGCGAACTCAATGCCCTCAGGGCAAACTACAAGGACGACTACCCGGATGTCGCCCTTGCCATGAAGCATATAGCCGAATTAGAGGCCCAACTTGCCCAAAGGAAGGCGGAAGGCGCGAAGCGGGACGGCCCGGTCCCAGCCACCGCTCCCGAGGTCCTTAACAGCGAGACATACGCGAACCTCAAGACCGTAGAGTCCCAGATAGAGACGCTCGGTCGCAGGGAGGCTGAGACAAGAAGGCAGATAAAGGATTTTGAAAGGCGCGTGGATTTAACCCCGTCCAACGAGCAGAGGCTCGCGGATTTGCGCAGGGACTACAATATATCTCTTAGTAACTATCAGTCGCTGCTTGAGAAAAAAATGAACGCCAGTCTTGCCGAAAATTTGGAAAAGAAGCAGAAGGGCGAAAGGTTCAGGATCATAGACAGCGCAAATCTGCCGGAGAAGCCCTTTAAGCCGGACAGGTTCAATGTGGCGCTCGGCGGGCTTTTGGCCGGGCTCGGGGCAGGGGCCGGGCTTGTGTTCCTCATCGAGCTTATGAACCCGGCGTTCAGAAAGACCGAGGAGCTTACGCAGGCCTTCCAGTTCACGGTCCTCGCGGTCATACCGGATTTCTCGGTAAAGGCGCCGCGCTCCGGCGCGTACGGGAAGATAAGGCTCATAAAAGGCAGGAAGGCCGGTTAGGGATGAGCTTCATAAACCGCATATTTCAGGGAAAGCCGGAACAGGTTCAGGCGATCGTTCCCACGCTGGAGCGTGGGAACGATAGTGCATGGAACCAAAGACCGCGGATTGCAGCGGCCGGCCCTTCGGCCAATGCGCGGCCGAGGATATGGGCCGTGGGCGGAGGCAAGGGGGGCGTGGGAAAGAGCCTCGTTGCCGCCAACATGGGAATCCTGCTTGCGAAGAGGGGTAAGCGGGTGGTTCTCGTTGATGTTGACCTCGGGGCCGCGAACCTGCACACCTTTCTCGGCATGGACGCCCCTGATGATACGCTTTCGTATTTTCTCAAGAACGAGGTTCAGGACATAAAGCGGCTTATCAAAAAAACCGGCGTGGAAAACCTCGAGATAATAAGCGGGGCAAAGGACTCGCTCGATGTCGTTGACTTCGGCGGAGGAGCGGTAAAGAGGCTTAAAGACGCGCTCTCGGCCCTCGACAGGGACTATGTGCTCCTCGACATAGGCCCAGGCACCTCGGCGAACATGTTGGATATGTTCCTCATGGCCGACGAGGGGATGCTTGTCACGACCCCTATGCCGACATCAATAGAGAACACATATAGGTTTTTGAAGTGCCTTTTTCTGAGGAGGATAAAGAACATCATAGGCGCTGAGGAGAACACGCGCATCAAGGAGCTTCTCAAGACCGCGCTCAGCGGCCACGGGGGCAGGTCAATAAAGACCGTTACGGACATAATCGGGGCACTGAAGAGGGTTGACGACGGCAGGGCTGAAACGCTGAAGGAACTTATGGGCAACACGAGGGTCTCTTTGATAGTGAATTTCACAGAGACGCCGTCTGACCGCGAGATAGGCCCCTTGATGGAAAAGGCCTGTTTGAGCTACTTCGCGGTCGAGGTTTCTCACTTAGGCGACATATGCGATGAATGGAGCGTAAACGATTCTATACGGTTACGAAGGCCGCTCGTCCTGCATTACGGCAGGACAGAGGCCGCGAGGGCGGTTGAGGCGTGCCTTGTTAAGCTCATCTCCTCTGAAAAAGGGATGAGGCTCGTTAAGGCCGGGGCTTAATACCAAACACAGGCAAGGACTAACATATGGCAAACAACTTCAGAAAAAATTACTACGAGATACTCGATGTGAGCGCCGGCTCGACGCCGGATGAAATCGAAAGGGCATATAAGTCCCGGAGGAAGCTCTACGACGAGAACGCAGCGGCGCTTTATTCCCTTTATTCTCCGGACGAGAGGAAGGCGGCGCTCGAAGATATAGACGAGGCCTACTCGACGCTCAATGACTCGGCGAAGAAGCGCGAATATGACGCCTGCCTCTCGAAGGCTGAAAAGGGGCCTGTCTCGTACGAGGTTGACATAAACTCGCTCTTTACCGGCGATGTGCTTAAAGGCTCCTTCATGGCTCATGGGCCAAGCGGGCAGATAGGAGCGGTCAAGCTCAAGGAGCCGCTCCCCGTGGTCAACGGAAGGCACCCGGTGGCCACGGAGCAGTACCGCATACTGTACACAAACCTCGAAAAGATATGCGCCGGCGGTTCGCACATGTCTTTTGCGATAACGAGCGCGGTCAAGGGCGAGGGCAAGACAATCACATCGCTTAACTTGTCCTACATAATGGCCAAGGAGTTCAAAAAGAGGGTGGCGCTCGTGGAGTGCGACCTCAGAAAGCCTTCGACCCTCATGGACTACATAGACAAGGCGGACAAGCGCGGGCTCGCGGATGTGCTCCTCGGCGAGGCGTCCCTTCAGTCCGTTGTTTCGAGGCTGCATGACACGGAACTTTACCTCATAACCTCCGGCGCGGGAGACACAACCTCCGCATCAGAACTGCTCGGAACGCAAACATTCAAGTCGGCCATAAACACACTTAAGGCCGAGTTCGACTATGTGATTGTTGATTCCCCACCGATACTGCCCTTTGTCGACATGAACCTCATATCTCGCATAGTTGACGGGCTCCTTGTGGTGGTCAGGGCCGGAAAGGCCCCGAAGGACATGGTTGTAAAGGCTATCGGCTCGCTGCCTTCGGATTTGGTGGCAGGGGTGATACTGAACGGCGCGGATGTGGCTTACAAGTCTTACTATTACTGATTCCGAAAGGGGTATTAATGTATTATTTCTTTGACAGGTATAGGTCCAAGAAGTTCATATACACGACCGTCACCGAGGGCACGCTCATATTCCTGATTTCCATCCTCTCCGCGGCCGTGCGCATGAGATTCGACAACTCGGATCTGTTGGCATATGACCCGTCTTTTATAAAGACCGCGGTACTTACGCTCACATACATGACGGCCTTTTACTACTTCGACCTCTACAGCCCGGATATGTACAGGCCGGGCAGGGTGATGTTCATAAAGCTCCTTGAGGCCACGGTAGTGGCTACCGTGGCGCTCTTCGCCATATACTACATCTTCCCTGAGCTAAAGACATGGAGGGGCGTGCTCCTCATAAACACCAGCCTTATCCCGTTAGGCATCCTCGCGTGGAGGACCGTCATTGCAAGGCTTTCCAATGCGAACCTCCCGAGCGAAAAGGTGCTTATCATCGGAAGCGGGGACCTCGCCAAGAAGATAGGCAGGGAGATTTACACGACACCGGGGCTGGGGCTCAAACTTCACGGCTTTATTGACGACGACCCGTCAAAGTTAGGCGTCTCCATCGTAAATCCCGGGGTCATAGGCGGGTTCGGGGACATACTCAGGATTGCGGTAAATGACAATGTGGACAAGATAATAGTGGCCCTGCCTGACAGGAGGGTCAAGCTCCCGATGGCCGCGCTTCTGGACTGCAAGCTCAAGGGCATAACCGTGGAGGAGGGGGAGACATTCAAGGAGCGCCTTACCGGGAAGATACCGCTCGACCACCTGAAGCCGAGTTGGATGGTGTTCTCGGACGGGTTTAGGTCCATCCGCTCATGGAAGGGCGTCAAGAGGGCGTTTGACCTCTTTCTTTCGGCAATATGCCTCGTCATAGCCGCGCCTGTAATGCTCCTGACATCTATGCTTATAAAACTCGAATCAAAGGGCCCAGTAATCTTCAAGCAGCTCAGGGTGGGCGAGCACGGCACGGAGTTCAATATCTACAAGTTCCGCTCCATGCGCGAGGACGCGGAGTCAAAGACAGGCCCTGTGTGGGCAAAGGCAGAGGACGACCGCATAACCAAGGTCGGCGGGTTCATAAGGAAGGTGAGGATTGACGAACTCCCTCAACTTGTAAATGTCCTCAAGGGCAACATGAGCTTCGTTGGCCCAAGGCCTGAGAGGCCGTTCTTCGTGGCCAAGCTCAGGCAGGCGATACCCTACTACGACATAAGGGCCGTGGTAAAGCCGGGCATAACCGGCTGGGCGCAAATCAAATACCCGTACGGGGCGACTGTCGAGGACGCCCTCGAAAAGCTCCAGTACGAGATATATTACATAAAGAACATGTCCCCGCTTCTGGACATACTCATATTCTTCTGGACCATAAAGGTCGTGCTTACAGGCAAGGGCGCGAGGTAGGG
>CAYIRV010000005.1:0-1291 GCA_964365865.1 uncultured Thermodesulfobacteriota bacterium
CTGGCGCCTCCCCGCCTCCGGGGCACCCACGCCCAGGGGCGTGGGTCGGGAGCTTTTTGAGCGGCCTGTTGAAATTTGGAGTTTTTCCGCATCCTACTAAAGCAACAAAGGAGTTTAACATATGCACGGTCATATGCCTAAAGGACACCCTCACGAAGCCCCGGGCATGGGGAAAGAAGGCCCGGCAGGGGAAAAGAAGTGGCTCCCGAAACTCATCGCATGGGAGCTTACGAGGTCATGCAACTTAGACTGCATACACTGCAGGGCCGCGGCGCGGTTCGGCCCGTATCCCAACGAGCTTACAACCGAGGAATGTCTGAAGTTCTTGGACGATGTCGCGTCATTCTCAAAACCCATAATCATAATGACCGGCGGAGAGCCTATGCTCCGGGACGACATCTGGGACATAGCCAAGCACGGCACAAAGCTCGGACTCAGGATGGTCATGGCGCCCTGCGGCTTTCTCGTTACGGAAGAGACGGCAAAAAAGATGATAGAATCAGGCATCCAGAGGGTAAGCTTTTCGATTGACGGAGCAACGGCGGAAAGCCACGACAACTTCAGGCGCGTCAAGGGCGCGTTTGACAGCGTTATGAAGGCCATTGAGAATGTCAAAAAGGCCGGGCTTGATTTTCAGATAAACACCACAATCACAAAGCACAACTTGAAAGAGCTGCCAGAGATATTAGAGCTTGCGATAAGGCTTGGGGCAAAGGCGCATCATCCGTTCCTCCTCGTGCCAACCGGCAGGGGCGCTGATATGAAGGACCAGGAAATCTCGCCTGAGGAATATGAAAAAACCCTTACTTGGTTTTACGACAAGAGGGAAAAGGTGCCTTTGCAGTTCAAGCCCACCTGCGCCCCCCACTACTATAGAATCTTCAGACAAATGGAGCGGGAAAAGGGGATTACGGTAACGCCGGAGACCCACGGCCTCGACGCGATGAGCAAGGGCTGCATGGGCGGCCAATCCTTCGCCTTCGTGTCCAATACCGGAAAGGTTCAGATATGCGGGTTCCTCGATGTCGAGTGCGGGGACATAAGGAAAGAGCCGTTCAGCCGGATATGGGACACTTCAAAGGTCTTCAAGGAGATGAGGGCTTGGGACGACTATAACGGCAGGTGCGGGTACTGCGAGTTCCGCAAGGTTTGCGGCGGGTGCAGGGCAAGGGCATACGCATACACGAAAAACTACATGGACGAGGAGCCGTTCTGCACATACCAGCCCGGAGACGCGGCCAAAAAAGCGCACGCCCTGAAAAAGGGAGAACAGGTATAGGGCTTCCACCCG
>CAYIRV010000005.1:1301-7499 GCA_964365865.1 uncultured Thermodesulfobacteriota bacterium
CCACAAGGGGGGAGGGATAAGAGGAAGGGGGGCGATTATAGGGGGATTAAGAGGTTAACTGTTATCGGTAAAAAACTGACCCCTCTGCCCCCGCTGGAGAAGAGGGGGGGAATACAGTTCATGCCCTTCCCATATAATCTCCTCTCCCCTTGTGGGAGAGGGTAGGGTGAGGGGGCTAATGCTCCCTTCCATATCCTCCCCCCTTTGTTAAAGGGGGGATAAAGGGGGGTTAACTTACGCTCCGCTCTTTGCCATGAAAAAACACTGCTGTCCCGGTAGCTTTCAGATAAGGCGATTTGATTCATCTTATACTTCCTCTCCCCGCTGGAGAAGAGGGGGGGAAATACAGTTCATGCCCTTCCCCTATAATCTCCTCTCCCCTTGTGGGAGAGGGTAGGGTGAGGGGGCTAATGCTCTCTTCCATATCATCCCCCCTTTGTTAAAGGGGGGTTAACTTACGCTCCGCTCTTTGCCATGAAAAAACCTTATTAATATCCCTCCACGCCTGTGGTCAGGTGCTGGGGTAACGCAATAAACTCAAAACCATGTCCTTATCCTCAATCCTCAAAAATAAAAAAGAAGAAAGCAACGAGGAGTTCAGCCTCTTAAGGCCGTATTTTTACGAGCGCTTCATCGCCAAGTTCATTGACTTCCTCATCATGGCCGGGCTTGCGAGCGTCCAGTCAATAGTAGGCCCGCTCGCGGGAATAACTTACATACTCATTTCAGACGGACTCATGGACGGCCAAAGCATAGGAAAGAAAATCATCGGCTACAAGGCGGTGTCTGCTGACGACAGGGACATTCCCTGCGACTTCAGGATGTCAATCATAAGGAACGCGCCTTTCGCCCTGCTCGCAGGCTGGTATTACTTAATCAAATGGATTCCCTACTTAGGCCCGCTCCTCGCGGTCATTGCATGGCTCGCCTTCTTATCTCTCGAAGTCGTGCTGATTTACACTGACGAAGAATCCGCAAGGTTCGGCGATAGAATTGCGAGGACGAGGGTGGTAGGGGGAAGGTAAATGCTGCCGTAGGTTAATCTTTGGGAGTATAGATTACTACGAGAGATATATCCTTCCCTAAGAATAAAGCACATTATAAGTCTTTCCAAGTTTCGACAGCAAATTCCAATAATATTTTCTCTCTTCCTTCGATTGATTGCAATCATCCCATACTCCCTCCCCTCTCCCGCGTTCCCTCTGAAAAACTCATGAGATGTAAACCCCGAACCACGGCTTTTCTGCCGTGGCATTGGAATTATTATCCTTGCGAGGATTATGACCTCATGGATGACAGATTTTCCTATACGTCATTCCCGCGTGTTTTTAGCGGGAATCCAGTCTTTTAGCCGCAATGGATTCCCGACTAAGACATTGGGAATGACAAACAAAGTCTCACAGAGGAGCGTGAGCGGTTGCTTCGGCTTCGGCTCGCAAACACGGCAACTCAAGTTTTCCCGCAAACTGTCAAGGTTTACTTCTTCTCCTGCAGCCTCTCGCCCCGCTCTTCGCCCTTCTTTTCCATGTGCTCGCCTTTTTTCTGCATCATTTCGCCTTTTTTCTTCATGTGCTTTGCCTTTTTCCTGACTGTCTTGGCTGCCTTGGGCTTTCCGGCCTCTTCGAGTTGAACGGCCTTTTCATCAAGGGCTTCGCCTCTTTTCTCAACAGCCTCGCCCTTCTTCTCCATATGCTCGCCGCGTTCCTGCATGCGCTCGCCCTTCTTTTCCATGTGTTCGCCCTTCTTTTCAGGGTTCGGGTGCGGATGCTCCGCCATTGCCGGCTCGGCCGCGAACATGAACGCGGATAGGGCTGATGCGGCTAAAACAAGCGCGAGTCTTTTCATAATATGCCTCTTTTTAGGGTTTAGGTTTATGGATGGGTCATCAGGATGAATTTTTTTAAATCCCCCTCACCCCCCGCTTACTACCTGCGGGGGGCAGGCTCAATCCCCAGAGGGGAGAGGAAGCAAGATTGCCACTTTGCGAAAGGGGGAGATAAAAACAAGAACGCGGCTGATTTCAATCAACGGCCAACTTTCCCCGGTTTCTGCGGAGCCTTTCAACGAGCTTCTTCATCTTCTCGATTGCCGAGAGCGCGTCCCCGCCGTATTCGTCCGCCTTGATTTTATCCGAGAATTCCTTTGTTACGACCGCGCCGCCGACAATGGTCATTGCCTCGATGCCCTGCTTCTTAAGCTCCTTGATTACATTGTCCATCTCCATGACCGTGGTTGTCATGAGCGCCGAAAGCCCCACTATGTCAACCCTGTTCTTGATTGCCTCTGAGACGATGCGCCCTGTCGGGACATTCTTTCCGAGGTCAATGACCTCGAAGCCGTGATTTTCAAGGAGCGTTGCCACGATGTTTTTACCTATGTCGTGTATGTCGCCCTCGACTGTTGCGAGAAGCACCTTTCCAGCGGACGGCCCCTTTTTGCCCTTAAGTTCTTTTTTAAGCCGCTCGAACGCCTTTTTCATGGCCGCAGCGGATTGCATGACCTGCGGGAGATAATAGGCATTGCTCGCGAATAGCCTTCCTACCTCTTCAAGTCCGGGTATCAGACAAACATTGCTTACCTTCAAAGGCTCCCAGCCTTGGTTGAGCGCCTCTTCAACGAGCCTTACGATATTTTCATCGTCCCCTTCTATGACGGCCTTTTTAAGTTTTCCGTCAATGGTTTCTTGTTTTAGCGTTGGCGCGCTCTGGGCCGTTGCGCTCTGGACCGACTTGAACCTCTGGATGTATCTCTCTGCCTTCATATCCTTTGCCGCGAGGAGCCGCGCGGCGAAGAACGCATCCATCATGGCCTTGTTCATCGGGTTTATAATGGCGGCGTCGAGGCCCGCGCCTATTGCCATTGAAAGAAAGCTCGAATTAATGGCCTCCCGGCAAGGAAGGCCGAATGAAATGTTACTGACCCCGAGCACGGTTGAAAGCCCGAGCCTTTCCTTAATGAGCCGTATGGCCTTCAGGGTTTCAACAGCGCTCTTCGGCTCTGCCGACACTGTCATTGCAAGGCAATCTATCAGTATGTCCTCTTTTTTTATGCCAGCGTCGAGACAGCGCTTGAGTATGGTTTCCGCGACCTTGAGCCTCCCCTCAGCTGTCTGGGGTATTCCGGCGTCGTCGAGCGCAAGGGCAAGGAGCGCGGCCCCGTATTTCTTGGCGAGCGGGAGTATTTCCTTGAGCTTTTTCTCCTCGCCGCTTATGGAGTTTATAAGCGCTTTTCCGTCAACCGCCTTCAGCCCCTCCTCAATCGCCGCTAACCGAGATGAGTCTATGACAACAGGCAGGCTCGAATTTTCGTTCACCGCGAATATCGCCGTCTTCATTGCAGGAGGCTCGTCAATGCCGGGCACGCCGACATTCACATCGAGCGCGTCCGCGCCTGCGGCCTCCTGTTCCCTTGCCTCTCCCCTGAGCATGGAGGTCTTTCCCTGTTTGAGCTCCTCTGCAAGCGCCTTCCTGCCTGTGGGGTTGATTCTCTCGCCTATTACAATAGGAGAAAGACCTCCTCCGAAGACTACGGCCCGCGTCCTGCTCGAAAGCTTTGTGAACTGCAGGGCAAGGGTGTTTTCGCATATAGGCCCTGACTTGAACGCTCTGGCCATCTTATTTATGTGCTCAGGGGTCGTGCCGCAGCATCCGCCGAGTATTCTTACTCCAGCCTGACCGAGCCTTTGGGCATATGCGGCCATGTCGTCAGGCGATGCCGGGAATACGGTGTCAGCGCCCTTAAGCACAGGTATTCCGGCGTTGGGCTGGGCCATGAGCGGAATCGCCGAAACCCTCGACATGGCGACTATGGCCTTATATATGCCCTCTATGCCGAGGGAGCAGTTAGCGCCCACTGCGTCCGCGCCGAGGCCCTCGGCCGTAACAGCGAATGCCTCTGGGCATGTGCCGAGGACCGTCCTCATGGTCTCGTCGAATGTCATTGTCGCCACAACAGGCAGGCCCGAAGACTTCGCGGCTATGAGCGCGGCCTTTATTTCCCTCATGTCCATCATGGTCTCTATCACGATGAGGTCAGCGCCGCCGTCCTTCAGGGCAATCGCCTGCTCTGTGAAGATTTCAACTGCCTCGTCGAATGGAAGCTCTCCCACAGGCTCTATGAAGCGGCCTATGGGCCCCATGTCGCCTGCCACGAACACGCTGTCGCCTACAGCCTGCCTCGCGAGCCGGGCGGCCTGAATGTTAATCTCCCTGACCTTTGACTCAAGGCCGTATTCCCTGAGCTTCACCCTGTTTGCGCCGAAAGTGTTAGTGCTGACTGCGTCCGCGCCCGCGTCCTTGTAGGCTGAATGGACTTTTTTTACAAGCTCGGGCTCCTTAAGCACAAGCTCGTCCGGGCATCCGCCGGCCTTAAGCCCAAGCCTCTGGAGCATTGTGCCAGTGGCGCCGTCAAAGACAATCGGCCTTTTTTTGAGTTCTTTAAGAAAATCCCTTTTCATAAGGTGTTTGTTCTCCCCCTTGCCGCCTCTGCAAATTGTATCCTTTTAATCCCGCGCGAGCAAGCTGTGTTTGCTCTTCACGGCTTCGGAAGAGCGGCCGTATAGAGCGCAAAGGGCGTTAACCCCCCCAATCCCCCCCTTACGTAAGGGGGGGATTGGGGGGGGTTAACGCCGTGCTTCCCCAAGGACAAAAGCCTTTTCTCTATTGTCCTCACGGAAAGCGCGCTCGAATCAATGCCTATCCAGCGCCTTTTGAGCCTTTCGGCAACAGCGAGCGTTGTGCCTGAGCCTGCGAAGCCGTCGAGCACAATGTCGCCTTCATTCGATGCCGCGCTTATGAGCCTTTCGAGGAGCGCCTCCGGCTTTTGCGTGGGGTATCCGGTCTTTTCAGCCTTGGGCAAATGCATGGCGTCTGGAATATCGTCCCACACATCGCTCATCGGGATTTCCTCGATAAGGTATTCGCCGTCCTCTTTGAGAAAATATTTGACGCGCACTTTGTTGTTACGCGTGGTGTGTATGCGGCCCGCCTTAGTGAGGGCGGCCACGCTCTCGTCAGTATAGTCGCCTTTCGGAGAGGTCTTGAACCACCTGCCGTCTTCGTCCTCCCTGAAACCGCCTTCGCCTTTCTTAATCCTCCGTTTGACGAGCGGCCTGTTGAACACATGGCGGTCTTTCCTGTACCAGAGGATTATGTCGTGGTTACGGGAAAACTGCTTGGCAACGGCCTTCGCGCCTCTGCCGCCGTAGTGCCAGATTATGTCGTTCAGGAAGTTCTCCTCGCCGAAAAGCTCGTCCATCACGAGCTTCACATAATGCGCCTTTTTCCAGTCGAGGTGCACGAATATCGAGCCTTCTTCGGATAAAAGCTCCCGCATGAGTATGAGCCTTTTCCTCAAAAACTCTATGAACTCGGAACCGTCGAGCTTGTCCCTGTATGCCTTTTTATTATCGTTTGATTTGAAGACAAGGCCGGTTGAAAAAGGCGGGTCAATATACACGAGCCGCACGCCCTCCGAGTCGTCATGGTTTTTGATAAGGCCGGCGCGCTTTTTAAGGAGCAGGGTCTTAAGCGCGTGAAGGTTGTCCCCCTTGATGAGCATATTATGCTCATCAGCTCCGGGATGCACCTTAATTCCCCTTTTAGCCCCCACCCCGCCCACCCCCATAAAGGGGGAGGGATAAGAGGAAGGGTGGCGATTATAGGGGGGAGGATGCACTTTAGCCTTTTTAAGCAAGGCAGGCCGAGTGCCGTCCAGCACCGAGTTTTCAGGCTCCTTGCCGGGATATGCAAGACATGCGTTGTAAAGGTTCCTCTTGTCAGCGCGCGGCCCCATCTGCTCCTCTGAACAGGCGCTATTATACCAGAACCGCAGGGGAGATTTCTCTTGATTTAAGGGGTTTGATGTAATAGGAATATAAGTAAACCGTTTGCGGGGGTGCGAGATGAAACCTTACAGACTGCACATATTCGTATGTCAGGGCAAAAGGTGCTCTGCGAGAGGCTCTGAAGAGGTGCTCGAAACATTCAAGTCCCTTGTGAAACACTCCGAGCTCTCCGGCGTGAGGGTGTCCAAGAGCGGATGTCTCAAGGTCTGCAAGGAGACCGATGTGGAGGGGCAGTTCTGCCCTGCTGTCGTGATATATCCCGCGGGCGTGTGGTACAAGAATGTCGGGGTGCGCGAGGCAGAGGAGATTGTCGAGAGTCATGTGAAAAAGGGCGAGGTAGTGGAAAGGCTTCT
>CAYIRV010000005.1:7599-19202 GCA_964365865.1 uncultured Thermodesulfobacteriota bacterium
AAAAGGCCGCGGTTTATTTTTCATCCTCCCCCTTGACCGGGGAGGACAGAGGAGGGGGTGAAAAACTGTTTGAAAAAAACTTTTTCAACAAAGACGCTTGAAGGGTGCGCGGCCTTTTTTATCTTGGCCGTTCTTGCCGTGTCTCTGCCTGTGGAGGCAAAGGCCGGCCCTGTCAGGCTCGGCGTACTTCAGTGGAAGGTCAACTCATCCGAGGACATCGGGTTTTTAAAGGACGCCCTGCCTGAGATGCTTTCCTCGCGCATCGGCTCTGGAGGAGCCATTGAGGTCATAGGCGCGAAAAAGCTCTCTGAGGCGATTCCGGAGCCTTGGGCCGGGGCAGACGAGGCCGCTCTCGCCGAGGCCGGGCAAAAACTCGGGCTCGACTATGTGCTTTACGGAAGCATTACCAAGCTCGGCTCATCAATAAGCATTGACTTGAACCTCTTTAGCGTAAAGGGCAAATGGACGGAATTCTTTTACGCAAAGGGGGACAGTCTCGAATCAATAGAAGGGCTGGCCGAAAGGCTCGCAAAGGACATCATCACATACACGGGCGGCTCGCCCGTTGCCGCAAAACCTTCCGGGGATTTCATAATAAAGGCCCAAGACAAGGCATTGCCTGAACTCTGGAAGAGCGCTTACATCCAAGGCTCGGCATTGGCGATTGAGGCCGCAGACCTCGACAGAGACGGGGTAAAGGAGTTTTTCATACTCAAGAAAGACGGCCTGAGCATAGTCAGGGCAGGGGAAGGCAAGGCCGATGTCGTAAGTGAGATTCGCGCTGAAAGCAATGTAAGTTTCATCGCGCTCTCTATAATTGACAGCGACTCCGACGGCTCGGCTGAGGTCTATGTGTCCGGCGTGCGGGCAGGGGCCGGGCTTACCTCTGTCATCGAATACGACAAGACTGAAAAAGCCTACAAGACAACAATAACAGGCGTCAGGCGGCTGATAAGGGCGGTTGACAAACACACCCTTATAGGACAGGGGTTCAGGCCCGATGAGGGGTTTTACGGGGCATTGAGAATCTTGAAAAAAGAAGGCAACGTCCTGACCGACAAAGGGCCTTTTGAAATACCGCTTCCGAGGGGCGCTGACATATACAGGTTCAATCTGCTCTCTATTGCCGCGGGAGAAAAGACCCTCGCTGTCCTCGACTCCCGCGGGTATCTGAGGCTTTATAAAAACAACAAGGCCGCTTGGGAGGAGTTCTGGAGGAGCGAGGAGTTCTACGGCGGTACGCTCAATCTGCTCGAATTAGAGGAATACGGAGCCTCATCGCCGGATGAGAAGAGCATTTTTATCGAAGGGAGATTTCTGAAGTCAGACGATGGGCAGGGACTTGTCATAAAAAGGAACATACCCGGGGGCCTCGGCAGATACTCGGCTGTCGTGAGGTCTTATGTGAAGGGCGGCGTCCTGGGCCTAAGGTGGGACAAAGGCTCTTTTATCGAGGACTGGAAGACAAGGGAGGTGAAGGGGCATATCGCAGATTTTTTCATTGACGACCTTGACAACGACGGAGTAAAAGAGCTTGTAATGCTCGTGGTAGAGGACAGCGCCGGGTATTCAGGCAAGACAAAAAGTTATATACTTTCATCGCGCCTGCCGATATAATAATAACCCCCTGCTTCCCGTTGCAATGCTTCGCAGCAACGGGAGCCCAGCCCTTTTACAAAGGGGGAAAATAAGGAATGGACAATTGCCCCATTCACGAGGCGGTGTAGCTCAGCTGGCAGAGCAGGGGTCTCATAAGCCCCATGTCCGTGGTTCGAGTCCACGCACCGCCACCAGATGATTTCTTATTTTAATACCCGAAGAAAAAATAAGCCTTGTAGGGTGGGCACAGCCCACCAAAATATCAGCTACTCGCTATTTTTTCAGAAAACACGTCCGTAAGTAAAATGGCTTCGTTCATCCGATATACGGTCATATCCCCATCCCAGCGCCTTCAAGCCCCATTGTCTCGTCAAACCCGCACATGATATTCATGTTCTGGACAGCTTGGCCTGACGCGCCTTTTACGAGGTTGTCTATGGCTGATATGACTATGGCAGTTTTTTTCTTCGCATCGGCCCACACGCCGATGGCGCACATGTTCGAGCCGCGCACATGGCTTATGTCAGGGGATTGCCCCTGCGGCATCAGCCGTATGAACGGCTCGTCCTTATAAAAAGAGGAATACAATCCAAGCAACCCGTGGGCCTCGGCGCCCTTCTTGAGCCGGGCGTAAGCTGTGGTGAGTATGCCCCTCGATACAGGCAAAAGATGCGGGGTGAAGGTCGCCTCGATTGGCGCGCCCGCCAGAGAAGAAAGCCCCTGTTCTATCTCAGGCAAATGCCTGTGGCAGCCTACCTTGTAAGCCTTGAATGTCCCGCAAACCTCGACAAAGGAAGTGTCGAGGCTTGCCTGTCTTCCAGCGCCTGAGACCCCTGACTTCGAGTCAATGATGATTGAGCCAAGGGCTTTGTCAATAAGTCCGTTTTTCACAAGCGGCGCGAGCGCGAGTATGGCGCCTGTCGGGTAGCAGCCCGGATTTGCAACGAGCGCCGCGCCCTTGATTAAGCCCCTGTTAAGTTCAGGCAGGCCGTAAACAGCCTTTTTAAGGAGCGCCTTTGCCTTGTGGGCTTCGCCATACCATTTTTTGTAAACAGCGGCGTTCTTTAATCTAAAGTCCGCGCTCAAGTCAATGACCTTTTTGCCTGAGTTGAGCAACTCGACCACCGCATCCTGAGACGCGCCGTGCGGAAGGCATGTGAACGCGCAGTCGGCCTGTATGTTTTTTAGTTTCTTCGGCTCGGTGAATTTAAGGCCCGCGCATGACTCTTTAAGCCAAGGGAATACATCTCCCGCAAGCCTGCCCGCGTACTGCCTTGATGTGGCCGCCGCGATTTCAACTTCAGGGTGCTGCGACAGGAGCCTTAACAGTTCCAGCCCCGTGTATCCGCTTCCGCCTATTATGGCGACCTTAAGCATATATAAGCCTCCGGCCTGTTATTATATCCCCAAATCAAAAATAAAAAAAGGGAAGGCTTGAGGGCCTTCCCTTTTGAAGAGAATCTCTGTGAAAGGATTTTACCTCTTTGAGAACTGGAACCTCTTCCTCGCGCCCTTTTGCCCGTATTTCTTCCTCTCCTTCATACGAGGGTCTCTGGTAAGGAGGCCGGCCTTCTTAAGCACGGCCCTCAAGGCCGGGTCTGTGGTTAAGAGCGCCCTGGCTATGGCGTGTCTTACCGCTCCGGCTTGTCCTGCTATGCCGCCGCCCGTTACCTTGGCAAGGACATCGAACTTGTCCGCGGTGTTCGTAACGCTGAAGGGCTGCTTGACGGTATTGACGAGGGAACTCCTTCCGAAAAATTCCATAAGGCCCCGGTTGTTCACCTTTATCTCGCCGGAGCCGGAAATGACCCGCACTGTCGCTATTGAGGTCTTCCGTCTTCCGGTCGCGCTGACTACATCTCCAGTCATTATCTGCTCCTCTGAATGAACTATGCGGTTATTACAGGTTCTTAAACGCGACAGGCGCCTGCGCCTGATGCGGATGCGTAGTGCCTGTATATACCTTGAGCTTCTTGAATATGTCCCTGCCGAGCCGTCCCTTCGGGAGCATGCCCCAGACGGCCTTTTTTATGACCTTTTTCGGCTGCTCCTTGAGGAGTTTCCCCATGGCCTTTGACTTCAACCCGTTAGGATACATGCTGTGGTGGTAGTATATCTTATCCCTCAGCTTGTTCGCGGTGGTGTGGATTTTCTCCGCGTTCACGACCACGACAAAATCGCCCATGTCAACGCAGGGCGAATAATCGGGTCTGTGCTTGCCCCTGAGGATGACGGCTATGCGCGATGCTATGCGCCCGAGGGTCTTGCCCTCTGCGTCAACTATAAACCACTTTTTAGCCGCTGTAACGGCCTTCGGCAAATGTGTCTTCATAACCTGAAACTCCGTTTATCAACTTAATCCGCGGCGCTGATGCAACCGCCCTCAGCGCAACACTCGAAACTTCTAATTTATTTGATTTTCCGCGCATTGTCAAGCTATTTTATTTAAAAACAAAAGGCCGCGGCACGGGAGAGAACCGGAGTTAGCGCCCTGCCAATCGGTTTTTGAAAATCAAGTGGTTTGGCAAAATCGCCAAACCACTTGATAAATCTGGTGGGCCGCGCCGGGCTCGAACCGGCGACCCGCTGATTAAGAGTCAGCTGCTCTACCAACTGAGCTAGCGGCCCAATGAAAAACTCAAAAAAACCTTAAAGTTATTCCACTTTAAGGCGATAAAATTTAGTGGAGGAGTCTGTGGCGCGCCTGAGAGGATTTGGCCTCGTTCGTTCGCTCCCGCTCACTACGGCCGGCCCGTCTCGCTTTCAGAGGGCCTCCCGGCCGTTTTCTTCCTCGCACTGCTCGGCGGGTTTCAAATCCTGCCGACCTCGGGTAAAATATGGCGCGCCTGAGAGGATTTGAACCTCTGGCCCTCGGCTTCGGAGGCCGATGCTCTATCCACTGAGCTACAGGCGCACTCTAAAGCCTTATTCAAGACATTACTTTAAGGGGTAAACTTTTTTATGTCCCTTGTATTTCAAAGAATCCGGCGCCGGGGCAGCCACGCCAAGCGGCGTGGGCCGGGCAATGCGCCATGCCAAACGGCATCATATTAATTTATTAAAAAAACACTCGCTTGTCAAGAGAGATGTCCAGGGCATGTGATTTGGCTTGACATATGGCTGACAATAGATTTTAAACTATTAAGATATATCGCATCATTGCATTTGACATATGAACTTAACCATAAGAAAAAGCCTCCACATAAAAATCCTGCTCCTCGTAGTAGGGCTTATCTCCTTTGGCGTCGCTGTCTCGGTTTATTGGGAGGTAAAGACCAGGGAAAGGGAGCTTCTCGAAGAGAAGAAAAGGGCCAGCGCCTTTGTGGCAAAGCCTGTGCTCAACGCCATATACGGCGATATGCTTGAGGAAAGGGCTGACATGGCCCGGCGCCTCATAAAGTCCCTCAGCAAGATTGAAGGGTTTGAGCTGAGGATTATAAGGAGCAACGGCGTTGAGGAGGCCTTTAAAGATTTAAAGACCATTAACGAGGTAAAAAAGACCCACGACGAGGGGATAAGGCCGGAATGGCTTGTTGACCACCCTGATGAGCCGCAAAACAGGGCAAAAGGGATTGACACGGCCGAGTTTATGGCCGCATTCAAGGAGTTCAGGGAGGGCTGGACCCAGGATGCCAAGTTCTACATAGACAGAAGCGGGCCTGAGCCTTTGCTTACATACCTTCAGCCCATTGAGAAAAAAAAGGGCTGCAAAGAGTGCCATTCAGGGGAAGGCGCGCGGGGCATACTCATGATAACCACCCCCTTAAGCGGCATGTACGCCATGCTGGAGAAGACGAGGAACCAATGGATACTTACGGGAATACTCGCCATAGCCGCAGGCGCGGCCCTGCTGTCGCTCCTTATAAAAAAGACGGTTACAGGCCCGATTAAAGACCATGTTCAGGTCATAAAAAGAATCGCCGAGGGAAAGGGCGGCATAACCGGGCGCGTGAATGTCTCTTCCGACGACGAGCTTGGATACCTCGCAACGGCCTTCAACAACATGCTCGACACCTTGGAGAAGCGCGAGGCCGAGAACACGAGGCTCTTTGAGCAGGTCGCCAAGAGCAGGGCGGAGTGGGTCGCCACTTTCGACGCCATACAAGACCTCATATCAATACACGACAGGGACTATAAAATCCTCAAGGTCAACAAGGCGCTCGCGAACAAGTTCAACGCAGAGCCGGAGGAGCTTATAGGCAGGAATTGCCACGAGCTGTTCTTCGGAAAGAGCTGTCCCCGCGCCACATGCCCGCACGCAAAGACCATAGCAACGGCAATGGTCTCTGACACCGAGGTGGACGACTTCGTAATCGAAGGCGCATACAAGGTTACGACTTTCCCGGTATTCGACGCTCAGGGCGCGGTTGGGGCGACCGTGCACATAGCGAGAGACATAACAGAGGAGCGGTTCCTCCGCGAGCATCTCCTGCACGCGGAGAAGCTCTCAAGCCTCGGCAAACTCGTTGCAGGCATAGCGCACGAACTGAATAACCCGCTCATGGGCATACTCGGCTTCAGCCAGATACTCATGGACACGCCAGGGGACAAACCGGTCAAGGAGATAAAGGAGAAGCTCCGGAAGATTTACCACGAATCAATGCGGACCGCGCGGATAGTGCGGAACCTCCTGACATTCGCCCGGACCCAGAAGACCGAGAGGGATTACCTGTTTGTGAACGACATCGTAAAACACACCATCGAGCTTAAGGAATATTCCCTCAGGACCAACAACATAAAGGTCGCCCTAACGCTCGCCCCCGAACTCCCGCGGACAATGGTTGACATGTACCAGCTGCAGCAGGTGTTCATAAACATAATCAACAACGCCGAGGATGCCATGGCCGGGAAACCGGGGCTCATCGAGATAGAGACCAAGAAAGAACGTGGCAATTTGAAGATTATCTTCAAAGACAGCGGCCCGGGCATACCAAAGGAGATAATACACAAGGTCTTTGACCCGTTCTTCACCACAAAAGATGTAGGCAAGGGCACGGGGCTCGGGCTTTCCATAAGCCACGGCATAATAACCGAGCACCACGGCGGCATAACTATGGCCTCGCCTGACGAAGGCGGCGCCATAGTAACAATAACCCTGCCCATAGTCGGCAAAGAGCTTTGGGCTCAGGTAAGGCAGCGCGCCCAAGGCCCGTCAACCCCGGCGAATGCCCTTGCAAACAACGAAAATATCCTCGTGGTTGACGACGAAAAGAGCATAAGGGACGCGCTTTCGGCCATCCTGATAGGGAGCGGGTTCAAGGTGGCGGCGGCGCGGGACGGCAAGGAGGCGCTCGATATGCTCGATAGAACGAAGTTCTCCCTGCTCCTGACAGACATAAAGATGCCGGGCATAAGCGGAATAGAACTTTACGGCGCGGTCGCAAAGAAATTTCCGTATCTGCAAAACAGGATTATCATGCTTACCGGGGATGTGTTCAGTCAGGAGGTCAGGGATTTTCTCTCGTCCACAGGCTGCCCCTATCTCCTCAAGCCCTGCGAGCCAAAGGATATAGCCGAGCTTATAAACAAGGTGCTCGCTAGGAGTGCGTAGCAAGTCATCCCCCCCCTTTGCTAAAGGGGGGGGCAAGGGGGGGTTACTCGCCGTCCGGCTGCGCGGACAAAGGCTCAGGCAACGAAGCAGGCGCCTCTGCCTTTGCCTTTGGCACCGAATGGCACTTGAAGCAGTTTCTTATTGGGAAGGCCACCCTGTCGTGGCACCTGCCGCAGAATTTACCCTTCCAGATGCCTGTCATTGTGATGGGGGTCGCCCCTGCCTTCATCTCGAATATCTTGGGATGGCAGATGCTGCACTTAAGCCATGTATTGTGGATGGCGTGCGGGAAAAGGACATCGGGCATGAACACGGCCTTTGCCCTGATTAGTATGTCCTTGTCGAAATCAGGGTCTTTTTCAGGGGGCTTGTCCGCAGTAGGGAGATAATCCTTGGGGGCGATGAGCCCTTCCCTTATGGAACGGGCCCAATCAACAAAGCCGTAGGCGTCCCTCGGAAGGAATGTGAGGGAGACCACATCAGGAGACGGGTCTATAAGCCAGAATTTGTTGCGCTTGAACTGCCCTGGTTTTCTGTTGAACGGGATATTGGCCCTCTCGTCAGGCGCAGGCTCCAACTCCCTGTAGTCGCGCTCAGGCTCGGCCGCAGGCATATCAGGGGCATTCACCATATCCTCTGCCATTGACGCGCTCGTGATGAGGATTAAAAAAAGGATTAGGAGGTATTTCAGACGGTTGAATCCCATGCCTGCCCTCTCTGCCGGGGTTCCGGACGGAAGCCCGGCCTTTTAAAATATACATTACAGGCCGCTGATAATCAATAACTAAAATCAGGCGGGAAGCTGGACTAAACCTTGTTGATTACATAGCTTCTTTTGCCGAGTCCCGACTCTTCAGCGTATTTAAGCTGCGCCTCCCAGTCAACCTCAGGGTGCACGCCCCTGAACTTGTCTCCTCCCCTTTCGTGCCCGCTCTTGAGCGCCGAGTCCTTAAAGCCCTCTAATCCGTTCACCATGTCAACGGATGCCTGGTCAACGGCAACCGGGTCAATCGAGGCCAGAATCCCGGCATCAGGCACAATAGGGGCGTCGTTATGGCCATAGCAGTCGCACGCCGGGCTTACCTGTGTAATGAAGTTAAGAAAGACCGCCCGCTCCTCCTTGCCCGACAAGGCGCCTCTCGCGTGCTCGACCATCTTTTCCTGAAGCCTCGATGTGGTTTCGTCCCACCGCACATGTATCGTTGACTCAGGGCATACGGCTATGCACTGGCCGCAGCCTATGCAGAGCGTATCGTTGATGACCGCGGTCTTGCCCACATCAATCGCGTCGGCCGGGCACGAGAGCGCGCAGTCCTCGCAGGCAGTGCAGCCTGAGGGGTCTACATAAGGGGCGCATTTGGAGTGCTGTTCGAGTTTTCCCTCGCGGCTCGCGCACCCCATGCCCATGTTCTTAAGCGCCCCGCCGAAGCCCGCAAGCTCATGGCATTTGAAGTGGGTCAACACCGCAAGGCCGCTCGCGGAGACAATCTCCTTGGCTATCCGGACTTCCTTAAGATGCCTGCCGTTCACCTCGACGGCCACGCCGGCCTCACCTCTCAGACCGTCGGCTATTATTATAGGCGCGCCCGTTGCCGCAAAGTCAAAGCCGTTTTCTATCGCAGTCGTCAAATGCTTGACCGAGTTAGTCCTCGCTCCGACATAAAGGGTGTTCGTGTCCGTAAGGAACGGCGCGGCCCCTGTTGCCTTAATCCTTTCAACAACCCTCCTTACAAAGACCGGCCTTATATATGCGGTGTTCCCCTTCTCCCCGAAGTGGAGTTTTACGGCCACGAGATGCCCCTTCCTGAACCTCTCCTCGATGCCGACGCCAACGAGGAGCGCGTCAATCTTGTCTAATAGGCCCCTCCTCGGCGTTGTCCTCAAGTCCGCGAAATATACCGCGCTCTTGTCCATCGCTATATCTCGATTATCACAGGAAGGATGACCGGCCTTCTTTCGAGCGTCTTGTTGAAGAACCTCCGGAGCGCGCGCCGTATCTCCTCCTTTACCTCATGCACCTCTGTCCTTGCCTCTTTATTTATGCTGTTGAGGGTATCCACGACAACGGCCTTCGCGTCATCGAGAAGGCCCGCGCTCTCTTTCTCGAATACCACGCCCCTCGTGATTACATCAGGGCCGTATATGACCTCCCCGGTCTTTTCGTTGATGGCAATGACGACAAGCACCATGCCGTCCTGGGAAAGATGCTTCCTGTCCTTAATGACCAGCTCGCCCACATCCCCGACGCCCTTGCCGTCAATAAACACCCTGCCGCACTCGACCCTGCCGGTAATGGCGGCCCTGCCGGCGTTGAACTCGACGACATCGCCGTCCTCGGCGATTATTATGTTCGATGGAGGGATGCCGACCTTTTCAGCGAGGCGGCCGTGGAGCACGAGGTGTCTATACTCGCCGTGGATAGGGATAAAATACTCGGGCCGCACCATGTTGAGCATGATTTTAAGCTCCTCCTGGCTCGCGTGGCCTGAGACATGCACCTCGGAGACCTTCTCGTATATGACATCCGCTCCTCTTCTATAGAGGTGGTTCATCATCGTTGAAATCGCCCTTTCATGCCCGGGGATGAACTTTGAGGAGAGTATGACGGTGTCGCCCTTTCTTACCTTTATGTGCTTGTGGTCGTCGAGCGCCATGCGGAGCAGCGCGCTCATCGGCTCCCCCTGACTGCCTGTCGTAAGGAGCACGAGCCTCTGCGCCGGGATGCCGCCCATCTCCTTAATATCAACTATCAGCCCGTCAGGGGCATTCAGGTAACCGAGAGAGCCGGCGATTCGCGCATTCGCCACCATGCTCCGGCCGTTTAAAACCACCTTCCTGCCGGACTTCACGGCTATGTCCATTACCTGCTGGATGCGGTGTATGTTGGATGAGAACGCGGCGACGATTATCCTGCCCTCGCATCTTCTGAATATCTCCTCGAGGTTCTGGCCGATGACGCGCTCGGAAAGGGAGTAGCCTTCCTTCTCGACATTGGTCGAATCCGAAAGAAGGGCCAGCACCCGGTTTTCACCGTACTCCGAGAACCGGGCGTAGTCGAGCACCTCGTTGTCAACAGGGGTCTGGTCGAGCTTGAAGTCCCCGGTATGGATTACCACGCCCTTGGGCGTATTTATCGCGAGCGCGCACCCGTCAACTATCGAATGGCTGACCCTTATGAACTCCACATCAAAGGGCCCTACGCTCACCACATCCCTCGGCTTGACCGTTTTAAGCTCAACCCTTCCCGCAAGGTCGAACTCCTTGAGTTTTTCCTCTATAAGCCCTCTCGTGAGGGCCGTAGCGTAAACAGGGGCCGGGACCTCGTTCAGCACAAAGGGGAGCGCGCCGGTGTGGTCCTCGTGGCCGTGCGTAATCATGTATGCCTTGACCTTATCCGCGTTCTTTTTCAGATATGTGATGTCCGGTATGACGATGTCAATGCCGAGCATGTAGTCTTCGGGGAACATGAGGCCGCAGTCCACGACGATGATAGTTTCTCCGTATTCAATGACCGTCATGTTGAGGCCGATTTCGCCCAAACCACCGAGCGGTATGACCTTAAGCGGAATGTCTGATTGAACGGTTTCTTCGCTTATGTTCTTCTCCATATCCGTTACAGCCCCTTTAAAAGGGCCTCTATCGCCTCCCTAATTTTTGTTTGCAGTTCCTTTTCCGCGGTCCCTCTGGTCTGAATCGGCCTGCCGATTGCCACGCTGACATCAGCCTGGGTTATGAGCAGGCTTCCTTTTTTCACGATGGCCGCTGTCCCGCGTATGGCTATAGGCACGACATCCGCGCCGCCTTTTTCGGCGAGTATGAAAGCCCCTCTTTTGAACGGGAGAAGCCCGGCTCCGTTGTTCCTCGTGCCCTCGGGGAAGATGACGACCGAGGCCCCTTGCCTGATGATGCGGGCCGCGGCCTCCATGCTCCTATACGCGCTTGTGGCGGACTTCCGTTCTATCGGTATGTATCCGGCCATGCTCATTGCCCAGCCCAGGACCGGGATGCTGAAAAGGCTTTTTTTGGCGAGCCAGCGGAATCTTATCGGTATATATGCCTGAAGGACAGGTATGTCAAACGCGCCCTCGTGGTTTGAAAGCAGGACAACCGGTCTGTCCTTAGGGATGTTCTCCATGCCTGATACCCTGACGCGCACTCCGGCGAGGCCGAGCACGATCCTGCACCCAAGCGCCCCTATGCGGTGAGCCGCGCCGCTCTTCCGCAGAAATACAAAGGAAAAGACCACGCCGAAAAACAGCATAAGGATTGCGGGAAGCCCGATGAGCCAGACTAACAGGGTTCTCAAAAACATCGTAAGATTCTACATTCACGGCTGTAGTATGTCAAATCAAGGAAAAGCCTAACAGGCCGACCCACGCCACATGGCGGGGGGCGGGCGCTTTTCGGGGCACCCATCCGAAGGATGGGGCGGCCTGTTTGATCTTCGGGGTTT
>CAYIRV010000006.1:0-19148 GCA_964365865.1 uncultured Thermodesulfobacteriota bacterium
ATGGTCTTGACCGGGTTATACTGATAGTGCACCGGGGAGGCCGGGCAGGCGAGGTTGTAAATCTGGTCAACTTCTATAAGTATCGGCAGGGTAACATCGTGCCTGATAAGCTCGAACATGGGGTTGGCGAGCAAGTGCGCGATATTCGCCTTGCGGCCGGTGAAGAAGTTATCGAGGCATATTACCTCATGTCCGTCCTTAAGAAGCCGCTCGCAAAGATGCGACCCTATAAACCCTGCACCGCCTGTTACGAGAACCCTCATTTACAAATCCCCCGTGTAAACCCGGACATACGGCCTTAGGAAAATTGCCGCAACTTCAATTAACCGTTAATAAACCGGATATGCGAACCCCAAAACTTATTCGCCCGCCAGACACGAAATAAGCCGTTTAAGAGGCTCGTCAGGAACCTTTGGCAAAGAATCCGGCCACTCCTGACACGACGGCTTTCTGCTGCTCCAAACCAAGCTCCGGATAAATCGGCAGGGCCAGTACCTCTTTTGCCGCCTTCTCGGACGCCGGAAAATCACCCTTCCTGCAGCCCAAGTACTTGAAGCACTTCTGAAGATGAAGCGGCAGAGGATAGTAGATTTCGGTTCCTATGCCTTGTTCCGTCAGATGAGCCCTGAGCGAGTCCCTGTTTTTTACGGAAATAACATACTGGTTGAATACGGACAGATTCCCTTCCTCGATATATGGCAGCCTCACAATGCCGGTCATGCCCGCCTTTTTAAAAAGCATATCATAGCGCCGGGCGTTTCTTATGCGAAGCGCAGTCCATTTATCCAAGTATTTAAGCTTTACCCTCAATACGGCCGCCTGAATTTCATCGAGCCTGCTGTTGACCCCGACTTCGTCATGGTAGTACCTCTTCCTGCTCCCGTGCACACGGAGCGTCTTAAGCCTCTCACTGAGCCTCGAATTATCCGTAGTAACCATGCCGCCGTCCCCTAATCCTCCGAGGTTCTTTGTGGGATAGAACGAAAAACATCCCATGTGCCCTAATGCGCCTGCCTTCCTGCCCCTGTATGCCGCGCCAATGGACTGGGCCGCGTCTTCTATGACAACTAACCCGTATTTCCCGGCGAGGCTCATAATTGGAGCCATATCAGCGCACTGTCCATAAAGATGCACCGGTATGACCGCCTTGGCGCCCTTTGCTTTTTTCCTAAGGGTATGCTCCAAGCTGTCCGGGTCTATGTTGAAGGTCTTGGGATGAATGTCAACGAAGAGTGGTACGGCGTTGAGTCGAGCTATGGACCCTGCAGTTGCGAAAAAGGTAAACGGTGTTGTTATGACCTTATCGCCGGGCCCGATGCCTGTGGCCATGAGACTCAAAAGTATGGCGTCAGTTCCTGATGCAACGCCGACCGCGTATTTTGCCCCGCAGTACGCCGCTATCTCAGATTCAAGGCTTGAAACATTCCTTCCGAGTATGTAATGCTGGGAATCGCAGACCTTCTTGACTTCGTCCAGCACCTCTTTTCTTATTGACCGGTACTGGCCGGAAAGGTCTAATAAAGGAACCTTCAAACCCTAACTCCTGATGAGTGCAATTATACGACTTTATTTACCGCTGTCAACTAATTTTTTAAAAAGAGCGGTTTTATCATGTTTTTATTTAAAAAAGAGCGCTCACTAAGCCGTAACACCGCGCTCCTGCTTTACAGGAAAGTAAACTTAAGGTTATCGGGTTAAGACGCTATTAAAATCCCACGGAAAAAACCGCGTGGGATTTGACAAGCAAGGAATTAAAGATTGTAATCCGCTCGCTCCACTCGCTATGCTTGTTGAAAACCTTAATGCCGGAGCGCGCTATTTTGACGCGGCCTCCCTGTAAACCTTGTCCAGCACGCCGTTCACGAACGCGCTTGATTCCTCGGTCCCGTAAGTCTTCGCAAGCTCGACTGCCTCGTCAATAACCACCTTATAGGGCATCTCAAGACAGTAGAGTAGTTCATACACGGCGATCCTCAGGATGTTCCTGTCTATGACCGACATCCTCTCAACACTCCAGTTCTCGGAACACGACTCTATGGCTGAATCAACCTCAGGCCTTTTTTCAAGCACGCCCGCAACAAGCACGCGCGCATAGCGCTCCTCATCGGCAACATGGCTTGAACTCCCTTTGCGCCCGGTATTGCCCTCAACGCCGCTATACCCCTCGGCGATGTCGGCCTCATAGAGGAGCTGCAGTGCCTTTTCCCTTTCCTTATGCCTGTCTTTCATAACAAGAAACCCTACTTCTTTCTGCCGATTGCTTTAAGGAGGTTGGCCATCTCTATGGCCGTAAGCGCGGCGTCTCTGCCCTTGTTCCCTGACTTTGCGCCAGCGCGCTCAATGGCCTGTTCGAGGCTGTCTGCCGTTATCACGCCGAAGGCAACGGGGCATTCGTAGTCCAGAGCGACCTTTGACACTCCCCTGGCCGCCATGCCCGCCACATAATCGCTGTGCGGGGTTTCGCCGCGTATGACGCACCCTATGCATATGATGGCGTCCGAGCCTCCGCGCTTTGCAAGCGTCTTTGCCGCAACCGGCATCTCGAATGTGCCGGGCACCTTCACTATCTCGATGTCATCGGCTGACGCGCCGCTTCTCAAAAGCGTGTCAAGCGCCCCTTCAAGGAGCCTCTCGCTTATGAAGTCGTTGAACCTCCCTACTATTACGGCGAACTTAAGCCCTTTTGCGGATAAACTTCCTTCATAAGTCTTAGGCATGCATGGCCTCCTTAAATAATATGATGCCGCTTTATTTAGCGCATTTGTATTAAGGAATCTCTGATTAATTCCCTTTTTGTCTTTGCGAGGAGCGCTTTTGCGACGCGGCAATCTCGCAACTCGCTGATTTACCAAGTGACGGGATTGCTTCGCTGACCGTCACGTTTCCCCTTTCGCTGCGCTCAGGGCTTCGGCTAACCGCGGCTTTGGCTCGCAATGACGGGTCAGGGAATTAATCAGAGATTCCTTAACTATCTTCCGCGTCGTCAAACTCGTCCAGATTGCTTATAAGATGTCCCATCTTCTCCTTCTTGACCCTCAGATACTCTACATTCCTGCTGTGCGGCACGGATTCTATGGGAACGCGGCCTGTAACCTCGAGGCCGTAGCCTTCTAGCCCTACTATCTTCTTCGGGTTATTGGTTATAAGGCGCATCTTCCTTACGCCGAGGTCAAGGAGTATCTGCGCCCCTATGCCGTAGTCGCGCAGATCCGCCTTAAACCCGAGCCTTTCGTTGGCCTCGACCGTATCGAGGCCCTGGTCCTGCAGCGCATAAGCCTTTATCTTATTGGCAAGGCCGATGCCCCTTCCTTCCTGATGCATATAGAGGCACACGCCCTTGCCCTCCTTGCCAATCATCTTCATCGCGCCCCTAAGCTGGTCCCCGCAGTCGCACCTCTCGGACCCGAGCACATCGCCGGTAAGGCATTCCGAGTGAACCCTCACGAGCACAGGCTCATCAGGCTCTATCTCACCCTTTACGAGCGCTATGTGCTCATGCGCGTCAACATCGTTTGTGTATACGATGGCGCTGAACTCCCCGCCGTATCTCGTTGGCAACACGGCCTCTGCCGCGCGTTTTACGAGGCGGTCTTTCCTGAGTCTATACTCTATTATGTCGGCTATCGTTACAATCATGAGGCCGTGCTCTTTTGCAAAGACCTCGAGGTCCGGCATCCTGGCCATTGTGCCGTCCTCTTTCATAATCTCGCATATGACGCCCGCGGGCTTAAGGCCGGCAAGCTTGGCAAGGTCAACCGAGCCTTCGGTTTGGCCGGTGCGCACAAGGACTCCGCCCCTTTGAGACCTAAGCGGAAATATGTGGCCCGGCCTGACCATATCTTCCTGCCTTGCGCCGTCCCTTACAGCGGCAAGTATGGTTACTGCCCTGTCCTTAGCTGATATGCCTGTGGTTATGCCGGCCTTTGCGTCAATTGACACGGTAAAGGCCGTCCTTAAAGGCGCGGTATTGTCGCTCACCATGGGTTTTAGGTCCAGAGAGTCAGCGGCCTCATGCGTAAGGGTCAGGCATATAAGGCCGCGGCCAAACCTTGCCATGAAGTTAACGGCCTCCGGCGTTATACGCTCCGCGGCCATGCAGAGGTCTCCTTCGTTCTCCCTGTCCTCGTCGTCAACGAGTATCACCATACTGCCGGACTTAATCCGGCGGAGAGCCTCTTCTATCCTCTTTATTGACATCGTTATACTCCCGGATGAGGTCTTCGCCTCATCCTTTACTCAAAAACCGTGTTCCCTTAGATATTCTCCTGTTATTCCCTTCTTAGCCCCGGGTATGCCAGATAAAAACCTTTCAACATACTTGGCGATTATGTCTGTTTCTATGTTTACGAGAGAGCCTTTGCCCTTGTTAATGAGCGTGGTGCGCGTGATTGTGTGCGGGATTAAGACAACCCTGAAACCCTGAGCTGTCAGGCCGGCCACCGTAAGGCTTATGCCGTCAATCGCTATTGAGCCTTTTTTTACAATCTGCCGAGAGATTTCAGGCAACACGGCGAACTCGATGTCAGAATACCCCCCGGCCTCTTTTATGGACTTAATCGCGCCTGTTCCGTCAATATGTCCGGTAACTATGTGGCCTCCCAAAAATTTCGAGGCTGTAAGCGGTCTTTCGAGGTTTACCTTATCCCCTTTCTTAAGTTTTCCGATGGTTGTCCGGGATAGCGTCTCTTCGCTTACATCAGCGCTGAAGTCCCGGGGTGAAATCCGAGTAACAGTTAGGCATGCGCCGTCAACGGCAATGCTCTCGCCAACACTTACAGGTGCGAGGTCAAGGGCGGTCTCAATACTTATTCTACCAGAAGCGCCCTTTTTTTCAACAGATTTTACCGCGCCTGTATCCTCGATTATGCCGGTAAACATAGTGTTCGCCCCATAGTTACGGTATTAGAATATGCCCTCAATCAGTATATCCTGCCCTAACTTTTTTATCCCCGGTTTTTTAATAACAGGACAGTCTTCAATCCTTCTTACTCCGAGCGGCCCAATAGCAGGCAGGCCGTCCCCTCCAATAAGCTTTGGGGAGATGAATAAAACCAACTTATCGGCCAGCCTTTCCCTGATTAAGGACGCGGCAAGGGATGGCCCTCCCTCGACAAGAATGCTTACGACATTCAGAGCAGCAAGCGCTCTTAATGCGTTTATTAAGTCAACCTTGCCCTCTTGCTTCCTTACTATAATAACCGTTGCCCCGAGCTTTTGGGCTTTTTTTATCTTTTCCTTTTCCGCGTCTTTTGTGGTTATAACAACAATCCCGCCCCTGCCTGAGCTAAAGACCTTTGCCTTTAGCGGTATGCGAAAACCCGTGTCAACAACGACCTTTAACGGGTCCCTGCCCTTGACATGCCGCACCGTAAGCTCAGGGTCGTCCTTCATGACAGTGCCTGCCCCGACGAGCACGGCATCGGCCATAGAGCGCATCCTGTGGACACGCCTTCTTGCCTCAATGCCCGTTATCCACCGGGACTCGCCTGTCCTCGTGGCTGTCCTGCCGTCGAGCGTTTCGGCCAACTTGAGCGTTACAAACGGGAGGCCTTTTGTTATAAATTTATTATACCACTCATTCAGCCCCCTGCACTCCTCGCCGAGAACCCCTGTGATGACCTCAATGCCGGCTGAGGCGAGTTCCTTAAGCCCCCTGCCTGAGACCTTTGGGTTCGGGTCCATTGCCCCGACCACGACCCTTTTGACTCCTGAGCTGATGATTGCGTCTGTGCATGGAGGGGTCCTCCCCCAGTTGCAGCACGGCTCAAGCGTTACATAAAGGGTCCCGCCTTTTACCGGGCCTTTTTTGATTGAATCGAGGGCTGTTATTTCCGCGTGCGCGAAGCCGGCCTTTTTGTGGAATCCTTTGCCGATAATCAGGCCGTTTTTTACTATTACCGCGCCCACGGCCGGGTTAGGGCTTGTCCTGCCGAGCCCCTTTGCCGCGAGCGCGAGCGCAATGCGCATATAGTCATCGTGTCTCGGCACAGGACATCACCTTTTCTTCACATCGAGGAGGTCCTTAAGCTCCCTCATAAACTCGTTTGTATCGCGGAACTCCCTATACACCGAGGCGAACCGCACATATGCCACCTCATCAAGCCTCTTAAGCTCATCCATAACCGCCTCGCCTATGACAGAGGATGCGAGTTCCTTTTCTCCTGATTCCATAAACCTTGTAACAAGCGCATCAACAACGGATTCCATCTTTTCCATGGACACAGGCCTTTTTTCGCAGGCCCGCAGGATTCCGCTGAGTATCTTCTTTCTGTCGAACTGCTCCCTCCTGCCGTCCTTCTTCACCACGAGCAACAGAGTCTCCTCAACCCGCTCATATGTGGTAAACCGCCTCGAGCAGTTAAGGCACTCCCGTCTCCTTCGGGTGGCGGCGCCGTCCTGAGAGAGCCTTGAATCTATAACCTTGTCCTCGATATAGGCGCAGAATGGGCACTTCATAATTACGGCAATATACAGGATAAGTGTTTAAAAAACAAGGGGGTAATGGCTCAGTGCCCTGCAATAAAAAACCCCCTGCGCACATTGCAGGGGGTTGAGATTTTCCTAATACTCGATATTATTGCAGGTTCATTAGGTGAGTACAGCGTCCTTGCATGCCTTGGCGACCCTGAACTTGACTACCTTCTTTGCCGGTATTTTTATCGCAGCGCCTGTCTGGGGGTTCCTGCCCATCCGCGCCTTTCTCTTCACGAGCACGAGCTTGCCGATACCGGGCAGCGTAAAGGTGTTCTTCGCCTCCTTGTATGAGAGCTGGGCGAGTTCATTCAATACCTCGTTCGCGGTCTTCTTGGTGATACCGGACTTCTTTGAGATATGATCTGCGATCTGTGACTTTGTAAACGCTTTTGCCATTTGAACCTCCTGTCGTTTTTATAAGTTAGTATTTGTGCCGTTCCCCTCAACGCGCTCGGATATTTGTATTAGATAATACAGCTTTTCAGGCCATTTTCAAGCACTATTTTTCAAAACCCGTGATAGGGCTGCTTACATGTTTAACCGGCGCATCTTTTTCAAAACCCGCCGGGGCATTGTCTAAACCAGCCGCAGGTGCGGCGGAAAAGCGAACACAAAAAAAAATTCCATGCAACTCTATCACTAAAAAATATTTTTGTCAACAAGCATAGCGAGCGAATTAAAATCCTAAGATTCCTTACTTGTCAAATTCCCGGCGTCTTCATGCGGGGAATTTTCACTGCCTTGTATCGCCAAAAGGCTCGTCAGACGCGAGGAAGAGGAATTTTAGATTGACACGTTCAGGGAGTAATGTTACAAAATATAAGCAACGGTCGGCGGCAGGGGAGGAAAACGCACAAAAAACAAACGGGGCTGTAGCTCAGTTGGGAGAGCGCAAGGCTGGCAGTCTTGAGGTCAGGGGTTCGATCCCCCTCAGCTCCACCAGATAAATACCAAGGCCCTTTACGGGCCTTTTTCTTTTTTCCTTTAACATGCTTTAACCCGCATCCGGCAGTACCGGCCCGCTAAACGGTATAACATAAACCCCCGGGGCCTTTTTATACCTTTCAAGCCCTGCCCTCAAGAGCCTCCCTGTATCGGTTGATGCGTCCGCGTTAAGTTCCAGCTTAATATCCGCTTGTCCTCCCATGACCTTTCCTGTAATACGCGCGTATATGCCGTTGCCTTCGAGGGAAATGGAGTGAACGGCGACAAGCCCGTCCGAGACCTCGACAGCGCCCTTTACGCTTTTAAACATATTTAGGGGGATGTAAACCCCCTGACGCACCATGCCTTTGAAGCCGGCGCCTTCCACGGAAAACCGGACGGATGCCTTATCGTCCTTTAAATCTACGCTTAATGAAAGCATGCCGCTGCCGTTGAGACCGGCCCTCTTAAGCAAATCCATGCCTTCGATGCCTATTCCCTTGCCCTTTAAAACTCCGGTCCTATCGCTTATGTCATAAGAGCCTGTCACCCTGCCGCCTGAGAACACGGCATTGAAATACACGCCTGGCCTGAGACTTAATAACCCCGACAGGTCCGGGCCTGCCTTTATATCTTCAAGCGACGCAAGAAGAGGCGGCTCTGGATGGCCGCCTCTTGCACGGATATGCAGCTTCCGGGCCTTTATGGTGAAGAAGAGTCCTTTTTCAAACCCGTCAAACCCGACGGCAAAAGGCGCGCCCTCGAAAAGTCCTTTGATTTTCCCCTCGATGTAGTCCGATGGTACGGCCACTGTCCACATGAGGAAAACAAAGGCGACAAAGGCCCCGACGGCTGTCAGGAATCTCTTCATTTTTTGATGAAGAGGTCAACGGTCATTGCGACATCAAGATGCTCAGGGCTGTCAAATCTCTTTTTGATGGTTACGCTCTCAATGGAGACGAGGAACGGCGCCTCCTCGAATTTGTAGAAGAGGTTCACAAGCTCGTTCATGCTGAGCCTTTCGAGCCTCACCTCGGCCCTCTCGCCGCTCATGCCGTCCTTGATATCACGCGCCCCGAGGGATTTTATCGTCTTTACCTTTTCATTCAACCCGACGGACGAGGATATGTCATGCACGGCCTGAGCGAGCCCGGCGGGCCTTGAGATGGACGCCTTTCTTTCAAGAGAATCAACTCTGTCCTTGACCGCCATGAACTCGACGGAGAGCGAGTTAAACTCCCTTGACCTTTCCTCGACGGCCATAAGCCCCTTTGCCGAGGAACGCGACCAGAGCGCAACGGGTATTATGAGCGCGAAAAGGAAAAAAGCCGCCGTGAGCCCTATATACGCCGCCCTGTCAGGGCCTCTACGCAGACGTTCAAGAAAGACCGGCAATATTCCTTCAGTTTCCATTTAACCCCCCTTGGGGGGAGGATATGGAAGTGTTCATTTAATCCCTGCCTTTGCATTTATCGTAAAAGAAAGCCTGTTGCCTGAAGATTCACCCACCTCTGACACGGCCACCTCGGTGAACGCGCCCTGAAGCGAGGACCTTATGGAATCAATATCAGGCGCGCTCCCTGCCTCGCCTTTTATGGAGATGCGATTTTTGTCAACCGTTATCTCGTGTATGGCCGCCCCGGACAACCCTTTTGAAGAAAGAGACAAGAGAAACTCGACCGGTGAAACGCCGATGATGGCGTCCGCCTTTTCGTTGACCTCCCTCATCCTGGATTTGAGCTGGTAAAGCTCGTCGCTTATCTTTTTGTCTTCCGGAAAGAGCACTGTGTATGCCTGCCTGATGTCCTTGATTACGGCGCTCGCATCCTTGCTTGCGGAAAGGGCCTTGAAAGCGAAGCCTGCGTTGAGCAAGCAGGCCAGGGCTATGGCGAGGGCCGCTGTTATCTTAAGGCTCCTTCCAGCCTTCTCCGTATCTTTTGTATACGCGAACCGGCCAGTCCTCAGGTTTACGGCCGGGGCGGCAAACTCCTCTGCCGCAAGCCCCTTCCTTTCATCAGCGGCAATCTCCGGCGCGTTCATTATGCGCTCGCCGAAGTCCTGAATGCCTCCTGCCATAAGCAGCCTCAATTCTATGCATGTCAGCGCCTTTGGGTCTATGCCTATGGCAGCCATGTTTGCGAGGAGGCCGGAGATTATGCCATTCTCCGCATAGACGACAAGGACGTCGTATCCGCCCGATGGCGATGCTGACACGGCGAAATCATAGACCACGGAGCCAGAGCCTCCCATGACAAGGCCGTCAAGCTCATAAGGGATAACCTTCCTGAGCTTCGCCCTGTCAGTGAAAGAAAAATTAAAAAGCCTGAAGTTCAGGCTGTCGAGCGGAAGGCTCAGGAAATATTCGGCGTCCTCTGCCTTTGATGTGATTGTCTTAAGGCCGTCGGCGTCCGCAAAGTCGTATTCCGATTCGAGCGCGCCTCCGGATGCTCGGTTGCCGAAGATATACGCGCGCCCTGAGAGGACAGCGGGATGCACGCTTTTAAATATGTCTATGAAAACCGTCTTGCCCACGGGCCACTACCTCTCCATCCAGTATCTTATAAGAGCGCTTGCGTCCCTAAGCGCTACCACCGCGCTTATTGACCTCTTTACGCCGTTTTCCTCAGCCTCGGCCGTTATGGAGAAATTAACGGCCTTCACGGAAATCCTCCCCATAAGGGATTGGCCGAGCGTGCCCTCAAAGCCCGCCACCTTCGTCAGCTGCCCCGGGGACTCAAAGGGCAGCAGGTCCCTGTAGCTTACGACCCTTTGGGCAAGGTCTTCTGTTATGTCCTCGCCGAGGGACATGATTACCGGCACTGATGCGGTATTGATGTTCACCGTGTCAGAGGCAGGACCTTCGAGCCCGTAGACCGTCAGATAAGGAAGGAGCTTCTCACAGTCCTGCCTCGATACGGCTTCAATCAGGAAAAGCTCCGAAGTGCTCTCAAAATAACCGTTTTTCTCTCCGTCTTCAGACCCGGGGAGCCTTTCGTCCGTGTCAGCGTCAATCCTGTCCGCAACCCTGTCCGCAACCGACTCGTCAACGCCGAGCACAACAAGGAGTTTGCCGAGCGACTTGTAAGACCTCTCGTTAAGGGCCCCATTCGGCCACACAATGGAGTTTATGTTGAATTTGGAATTCTCGTCCTCGACCCGGATTCCCACAGCGCCGTTGTAATCGCCTACTATCCCGCCGAGCCCGAGCTCTGCCTTGCCGGGATATGTGTACGGGTTCAGCTTCTCGACCTCAACGAGGTTCTTTACCGTTAGAGTGACGGCTGAGGAGGCGACGAGCGAAAGCCGCTGGGAATCCCTCCAGTTGTAGAGGCTCAGGTTGGTCATGTAAACGCCGTAGGCGAACTCCGTCACCATCGCCGTAAGGACCACGAGTATCACGAGCGTGAGGACGAGCGCTACCCCCTTTTCGCTTTTTTTAGAGCACCTGCTCATAAGACCGGCCTCCCGGCCTTCGGGGCCGCAACATCTGAAAGCGTGGCCTTGGCCTTCCCTCCCCATACCGGGAATACGACCGTGAGCCTGACCTCGTCAGGCGCGCCTCTATGGTCAGCGCCGTCCCATGACTTGAGCCATCCGTCCCCGTATCTCGCCTCGACCGTGAACGATTCGATGTCTTCGATAAGCTCAAGTTCGGCCGTGTCTTTGGATGAATACGCGGATGAAAGGGTTTTCTTGAGGGACACCCTTCCACCGGCCTCCTCGGCAAAATAGCCGGCCCGCGCCAGCCCCGGAGTGATATCCGAAAAGGATGTGAATGTTATGCGCGACGCAGTGCTGCCGTATATGTCCCTGTCCTCTATCTTAAAGACAGTGTACGGCCTCTCAGGAGAGAAATACGACGCCTCTATCTCCCGCTTAAGCCCGTCCATGGCTCTGCGAGCCTCCTGAAGCCTTATGAGGGAATCGTCAACAGCCGACACGGCTTTTCTCGAAACGAAAAATGTCGAATAAAGGGCAAAGACGAGCCCTGATAGTATCGCAACGGAAATCAGAACCTCGATAAGAGTAAAGCCTCTTTTACCGTGTCTTGTCATCATTGAACCTGTTGGGCTTTAGACTCCGGCGGCGCCAAAACGAGCCTCGATAGTGTTACCTCCTCCTTGCCGCTTCTTACCTTAACGGCTATCTCCCTCATGCCGGGAAACTTGGAATCCTTAACAGCCGTCTCAAATCCGTAAGCGGCATAGGGTTCGGGGAAGACGCCGCTCCCATCACCGGGCTTTTTCACGGCCTCGTAGAGCTTTTCCTTTGCGAGGGTAACGGCGGTTGTAATGGTCAACTGCCTCTCGGCGAGCCCGAGATGGTAGTTCAATGTGTATATGAGCGTTACAAGAAGCCCGGCGGCTATGGCCATGCTTATCATGACCTCGAGGAGTATGAACCCTCCTTTGCCGGCGTCCTTGGAAGACATCCTCTCTATTTTAAGAAAAAACCCTGACTGCCGCATAATATATAACGCAAGCCCGCGCGGTCATTCACTGACAGCGACTCGTCCGCTCAAAGGGTTGAACGACACGGTGAGCTCCTTTTTTCCGTCGTTCAGGTAAAACCACAGGGCCTCTGTCGCGCCGGCAGGACTGAAAAATACGGTAACGGCCCCGCTGCTCAATCTCCCTTTTGTCTGAAGCTCGACCGCCCGTATGGAATCAAACCTCTCTGTCCTTTGGCCTTGGGTTGTGAAATACCGCACAAATCTTTTGTCGAGGTCAATGTCCACGGAGAGCGTTTTTTTGGATGAGACGGCGGTCTCATCGAGGTGCCTGAGGACAGAGGCGAGCCTTTTTGTGTCCGATTTAATCCGGGATTCGAGGAGATGGGAAAAAGACGGCACCGCGAGGGTGAAGATAATGGAAATCAGGAACACCACCGCGGTTAGTTCTATGAGGGTCATCCCCCTACTGCATGTCCCAATTCCTGATGTCCGCATCCTTACCCTCTCCGCCTTCTCTGCCGTCGGCGCCGTAGCTTATGATGTCAAAATCGCCGTTAAGACCCGGTGATATATATATGTATGGGGCGCTCCACGGGTCAGCCGGTATCCTTTTCTGCTCAAGGTATCCGCCTTCCCTGTATTTCGCCGGCAGCCTGCCCTGAGAGGGCTTTTCAATGAGCGCCTCGAGCCCCTGCTGGGTGTCAGGGTAAAAGCCGTTGTCGAGATTAAAGAGCTTGAGCGCAGTCTCCAAGTTCTTTATCTGCACCTTGGCCTCGGCGATCCGGGCGTCATCGGTCCTTCCCATGAGCCTCGGCGCCACGATTGCCGCGAGGATGCTCAATATGAAGACGACTATGATGACCTCAAGCAGCGTGAATCCGGCGGAAACAGCGCTTTTTAGATGTATGTATCTTGAGCTGCAATCCCTTTTCATCCTGTCCTCTGAGCCCCGGGCCGGCCGGTCACTTAACAAGCTGGTTGAGTTGAAGTATCGGGAGGAGCACCGCAGCCACTATAATGCCGACCACGAGCCCCATCACGAGTATCATGGCCGGCTCGAAGAGCGCGACAGCCCCGGCCACCTTTCTATTAAACTCCTCCTCGTAGGAATCAGCGGCCTTTGACAGGGAATCAGCGAGCCTGCCGCTCTTTTCGCCTGTGGCCACGAGCATTACGAACACCGGCGGGAACATGTCGAGCGTTGAACTCAGGCTCGCGCCTTCGGCGACCTTGCCCTCGGCCTTAATGACCGTGGCCTCGAGCGCGGAATTTCCTATGGACTTTGCCGAAAGCTTAAGGGCCGACAGCATCGGTATCCCGCCCTCGAGGAGGAAGGAAAGCGTCCTTGAGAACCGTGCGTAATAAAGGCTCTGGAGAATGTTGCCCGGAAGCCTGAGGATAAGCTCGTCAACCTTCAGCTTGTGCCTTTTCAGGGCCTTTTTGCCGTAAATGATGGAAAAGACAAGGACACCGGCCAGAAGCCACCAGAACTTGACGAAAAAGTTGCTGACGAATATGAGCACCACCGTTATAAAAGGAAGCGTTCCCTTCGCATCCTCGAAAATCCTGACTATCTTGGGTATCACGAATGTGAAAAGGAAGGAGAGCACCACGATGCTCACACCTGTCATAAATATAGGATACAGCATTGCTGACCTGACCTTAGACCTTATTGCGTTTTGCGACTCAAGGTAGTCGGCGAGCCTTCTGAGCACCTTGTCCAATGCCCCGGCCTGCTCGCCTGAATGCACCATGTTCTTGTAGAACTCAGGGAAAACCGAACCGTAGTCTGAAAGGGCCTTACTCAGGCTCGTGCCGGCGATAAGCTTGTCCTTGACAGACACGAGCATGCGGTTATGCCAGCCCTTGTATTCGGAGGAAAGCGCCTCAATGGCCTCTACGAGCGGCACGCCGGCCGACAGGAGTATGGAGAGCTGGCGCGTCAGTTGAGGGAGGAATGTCTCATCAGCCTTTTTCAGGAGGCGCGAAGGCCTTTTCGCCCCCTCTTCCCTTACCTCGCCCGGCAGTATGCCCTCTGCCTTGACTTTGTCTATAGCGTCGTTGAGCCCGGACGCCTCTATGGTGCCGCTTATGTTAGAGCCATTTCTTGTATATCCGCTGTATTTATATACCGGCATAGTCCTTCTGGGTAACCCTCAACACCTCTTCGAGCGTTGTGATGCCCAACATGACCTTGTTAAGCCCGTCCATGTAAAGGGTCCGCATGCCGTTTGAAACCGCATAATCCCTTATTGCCTGAGCGTCTTTCTTGGCGGTTATCATCTGCCTGATTTCATTGTCAATATACAGCATCTCGAATATCCCTGTCCTGCCGAGGTATCCGCTTGAGTTGCACTTGGCGCAGCCTCTGCCCCTGTAAAGCACGGCCGGGACGCCTTCATTGGATGGCCCGCTGAAATATGCGGCCTCTTCAGCAGGCGCATAACCCTCCTTGCAGTCCAGGCATATGTTCCTGACGAGCCTCTGCGCAAGCACGGCCACGAGAGAAGACGCGATGAGGAAAGGCTCAATCCCCATGTCAATAAGCCTCGTAAGCGCCGTCGGCGCATCGTTGGTATGAAGGGTGGAAAAGACAAGATGGCCGGTAAGCGAAGCCTGTATGGCCGTCTCCGCGGTCTCAAAGTCCCGTATCTCGCCCACCATGATGACATCAGGGTCTTGCCGTAAAATTGACCTCAGACCCATGGCGAATGTAAGGCCTATCTTGGGGTTCACATGAATCTGCCCCACGCCCTTAAGCTGGTATTCAACCGGGTCCTCGATGGTAATGATGTTCTTCTCGCCTGTGTGAAGCCTGTTGAGCGCGGCGTAGAGGGTTGTGGTCTTTCCGCTTCCGGTGGGGCCTGTTACGAGCAATATGCCTGTGGTGCGGCTTAAAAGGCCCTCAAAACGGCCTGCGTCTTCAGGTGAAAGCCCCAATACATTGAGCCCTATTACGCCGTGGCTCCTGTCGAGAAGCCTCAATACCGCCCTTTCCCCGAATGTCGTAGGGACTATGGAAACCCTTATGTCAATGTCCCTGCCGCCGACAATAAGCCGTATCCTGCCGTCCTGCGGAAGCCTCTTTTCAGCTATATCAAGAGAAGCCATGATTTTTATCCTGCTTACAAGGGCCTCCTGTATTATCTTCGGCGGGGACAGGACCTTTCTCAGGATGCCGTCGGTGCGCATCCTGACCTCAAGCTCCTTTTCATAAGGCTCTATGTGTATGTCGCTCGCCTTTTCCTTCACCGCCTGCTGCAAAAGCGCGTTAAGAAGCCTTATGATGGGCGCGTCCTCGATAAGGCCGAGTATGTCTCTGGGCCTTTCAAACTCCGTGGCCACGAGGGAAAGGTCCTCCCCGGCGATTTCATCCATGATATCCGCGGCTGAGCCGAGTTGTCCATAGAACCTGTTCACCGCGTCAACGATGACATCACGAGCGGCCTTCAGGGGCTTGGGCAACAAGCCGCAGCCGAGCGCTAACTCACGGAGGGCAAGTACCCCGGATTCGGCCGCGACAGCGGCAAGGATGGAGCCGCCCTCCCTCCTCAAAGGCATAATGAGGTTGTTTTTCGCGAATGAGATGGGTATCTCCTTAAGGAGGGCCATCTCGACATCTTCATCTTTTATGGCTTCAATGATTTCCATATGGTTTTTGCGCGGATGCCAGGGCTGAAGCATCAAAATATTGACGGATAAAAAATTATCGCAACAAGCCAAATCATCTGAGCCTGTATTCAGGCTCGGCTGATTCGACCTCGTCGTACTCCAAAAACTCCTTTACCATATCCTCCACATCGTCGCCTTTCTCGAGCCTGACCTTGTAGAGCCTCTGTTCGCCGTTGTAGTCGAGTACAGCTGCGTCCTCGTCCTCTATAATCACGCGGGCCGCCTCGTCGGTAATGCCGTCCTTAAACCTGATTATGACGACGGCTTCCGTATAGCGCTTTTCAGCGCGCGCAAAGCCGGTCTCCTTGACCCTTGTGATGCCGGCAAGCGCCTCGGCGTCCCGCACCACATGCGGTGTTATGAAGACAAGAAGGTTAGTCTTTTTTTTGTCAACGCTCTTGTGCTTGAAGAGCCATCCGAGAATAGGTATGTCGCCTAAGAGCGGCACCTTCGTAATATTCTCCTCGTCCTTCTCCTGGATGAGACCGCCTATAACCACGGTCTGGCCGTCCTTGACCGTTACCGATGTCTTTGTAGAACGCTTGGTCGTGGTGGGGCCGACCCCGGTGAGTATGGCCTCGGCAATCCCGGCAGGAGGCTCCTTGACCGATGAAATCTCCTGATACACATCGAGCTTCACATAGCCGCCTTCGGATATCTGCGGGGTGATTCTCAAGGTTATACCGACATCCTTTCTTTCTATTGAGCTTAAGACAGTGCCTGCGGATGCCTCTCTTTCCCTCTTGGATATGAACGGGACATTCTCGCCGACGACTATCTCGGCCTCCTTGTTGTCGGAGGTGAGTATCTGCGGGGTTGAAAGGACATTCACCACGTCCTTGAAATCGCTCAAGCTGAAAAGCGCGGCAAAGCCCGGCACATTAAGGGTTGCCTGGGTGATCGCGCCTGCCGCGTTCATGCTGGTAACCGGTATGTCCATGAAGTTGCCCATGCCCCCGACCGTCACACCTTCGAGGCCGGAGATTATATTCTGCACGGCAGAAGAATCAACCGTCCCGAACCCCCCTATGGCCACGGGCGAGCCTCCGCTCTGGCCTATGGCGCGCCACTTTGACCCGAGCTGGCGGAGATTGTCCATGGAGGCCTCTAATATCATGGCCTCGACATAGACCTGCTTTCTCCTCCTGTCGAGTTGACTGATTACCTGAACGAGGTTCTGGTAATCAGCGGGCGATGAGACTATTATGAGGGAATTTGTTGACTTGTCCGCGTTTACGGACATGCCTGCGCCTGCCTCGGAAACAGCGCCGGGCGCTTGGCCCTCGACATGCTGCCTGCCGGGTTTTCCCGCCCTTATTATGCCCTCGAGCACCTTAACAAGCTCTGTGGCATCGGCGTTCTCAAGGAAATAGACATTGATCCTGCCCTGAGGGGTTTCCGGCGCAGGGACATCCACAAGCTCTATTAGGGATTTTATGAAACCTCTGACATCCTTGTCCCCGAAGAGTATGACGGCGTTGAGCCTGTTATCGGCAGTGACCTTCACATCCTCCTTATAACCGGACTTGCCGGGCTGATCGGGCTGGCCTGGCTGGCCCTTAGCCTTGCCGCGGCCAAGCATGCCTTCATTTATAACCTTAACCACGGCATCGGCCGCAGCATGTTTCAAGAAGACCATCTCAGGAGGCTCTCTCAGAAGCGGCTGGTCAACGGTTTCAAGGAGGGCGATGACCTTTTCGATGTTAAGCCCGGAATCTATGACGAGGAGAAGGTTCCCGGGGCCGAACACGGTAATGTATCCGTCCCTCGATATAAGAGGCTGCAGGAGCTTTAGCGCGTCGTCCGATGATATGTTTACGACCTGTATGAGGCGGGCGATGTAGCTTGCGTTCACGGGCTGCTTGCCGCTCTGGATAGAAATCCCTTTGTGCTTGGCCTCCCCGGACGGGATAATCTTGTACACGCCGGCACCGGCAGGCACGACGGTAAACCCCTTGAGTTCGAGTACCGATGTGAACAGGCTGAAAGAGTCCGAAACATTCAGTTTGGAAGGCGCTATGATGGTGATTTTTCCCCTGACCCTTTCGTCGAATATGAAGTTCTTGCCCGTAACCTCGCTTATAAACTTTGTAATCGTTGATATGTCAACATCAACGAAGTTGAAGGTTACGAGCTCTTCCTTCTTAGGCGCGGCATTAGACGCCGCAGCCGCGAAAAAGAAGGCGGCCAATACCGTCAATAATATGAACACCCTGAGATTTTTCATTCTCTCCATAATCAAGCCGCGGCCATGAGCATCCGATTACCTTAACTGGTATGTAAGGCTCGTGTTCGAACCGTCCCTTATTACATTAAGTTGAACCCTGTCCATTCCCTTCAGCGCCGTAAACGCCTGAAGCGCGGACTCAGGCGAAGATATGTCAAAGTCATTAACGCTCAAAAGCACATCGCCGTTTTGAAGCCCGAGGCTGTGGAAAAGCCCGCCTCCCTTAACTTCGTTCAGGATAAACCCCTTTGCCGCGCCTTCAACGATATTGGGGATGAACCTGGCGTCTGTCATGACATCGCCCATGTTCTCCATTGCCTTGAGGATACGGTTCCTGTCTACCGCATAAGCGCCCTCTGCCGTCTTTCTCGCTATTGATGTTGAAGGTTCCGCCTGCCCCATGGCTTCCCCTCGCGCCCTCCTGCCTCCTTGACCGCCAGTCGGCATTGGTGTGGAAGGTTCCGCCTGCCTTGCGGTATCCTTATTGAATATCAGATCGCTTAGGAGCACCTCGACGGGCATATCACCTGATGTTATATAGACCCTGTCTTTTTCAACCTTATCGAGTATACCGTATCCGAAAACGCTTTGTCCGGCCTTAAAAACCTCCTGCGTCCCTGTCTTATCAATCAGGATGGCGTAGCTTGACTCCTTAGCGCCGGCGACAGTCCCTATAAGCGTCAGGTCGGTAGCTGACATTGACGGGGGCTCTTTCTTGGGCTGGGCTGTAAGTGGTTTGAGTTCACCGGCAGCGAATCCGAAGGGATTGTTCCTTAATATCGGCGCATAGTCCATCAGGCTGTGCCTTGAACGCATCTCCTTTGACTCTGAGGTTACGATTTTTCCTGCTTGAGCTTTTTTCGAGCCTGAGAAAATATCACGAACAAGCATAAACAGGGCAATCGCAACAAACGCGCCTAATACCGCGTTCAACGCGGCAATGACCTTAGGATTTTTAACTAAATTTATATTATATACCACGGCTTATCTGTTATGGCAATACGCTTATATTAGTTACATTTTAGCATAAAAGGAAATATTAAAAAAGACAAAAAACTTGCTCAAATCACGCATGTTTCAAATAATATCAGGCCCACAGGTTGCAAATTTCAATTTGGACTTTTAGCAATGGTTCTGCTAAAATCAACACCTCTTATAGCAAACATGGTTACGAGCCAAAAGCATAAACAAGTTCAAATGCCGAGAACAGGCATTATAATAGCTCTAACGCTCCTTAGTATTTCAGGCGTAAAAGCCTTTGCAGCTGAATTAATGGTGCCTGAGCTGTTTAAAACAATTCAGGAAGCCGTAAACAGCGCAAAACCTAATGATGTTATCACAGTCAAGGCAGGCACCTACAGCGAAAACATCGCGATAAATAAGCCTTTAACGTTAATA
>CAYIRV010000007.1:0-18233 GCA_964365865.1 uncultured Thermodesulfobacteriota bacterium
GCCGTCCGCGCTGTTTGCCGCGAGCGGCTTTTCGACAAAGAGGTGCTTTCCGCTCCTCAGAATCTCTATGCCTAGCTCAGCGTGCGACTCAGGGGGCGTGGCGAGCACCACGGCGTCAATGCCCTTGTCCTCTAATATCTCGCCGTAGTTCCTTGTCGTCCTCACCATTGGGTATCTCTCCCTCACGAACCCGAGCCTGCCGACACTGATGTCGGCTACGGTCATTACCCTGCACCCGTCTATCCGGAGCAGGCTTTTAAGTATGTTCGGCCCCCAGTAGCCGCAGCCGATAAGCCCTACATTTACCGTCTTCATCTCCGGACCTCCTGCGGCGCAGTCGCAATCGCCGCTGTCTTCTTCCGTATCCTCGAATGTATGAGTTCGAATATCCCTTTGTTGTATTTCCTGAAAAACCGCGTCATGAAAATCGTGAGTATCTGCCGTCCGCTCATGTGCAGAAGTATGTCGAATATTATCCTCGGCCTTAAATAAAACCTCCGCGCCGCGGTTCTTTGGCAGTCATCGAGGTCCTTTCCCGTAAGTTCGCACCAGTCGAGGTCTGCGGTAGAGCCGTCGTGCGTGTCCCAGTCAATATCCTTGAAAGACCTTTTCTTTATCCACTCATTGAATAGCTCCGAGCCGGGATACGGCGTCATGATGTTGAACCATGCCCTATCGAGATGGTTCGAGAGCGCAAACTCTATGGTGTCAGCGGCTGTTCTCCCTGTCTCCCCCGGAAAGCCGAATATGAAGAACCCGTATGACTTGATCCCCGCCTCATTCAGGTCGCCAAGCGCCTTCCTTACTTTTCCGAGGTCCAGTTTTTTCTTGGCCCTGTCGAGTATCTCCTGATTCCCCGACTCTATACCAAGCCCGACCGAGTAGCATCCGGCCTTTTTCATAAGCCTCAAGAGGTCAGGGCTCAATGTGTCAACCCTCACGCCGTTTGAGCACTGCCAGTTGACCCGCAATCCCTCTTTTATGATGCCCTCGCACACACTCATGGCGAACTTCTTGTTGAGGGTGAAGTTGTCGTCCGTTATCAGAAACTCCCTGACCCCGTATTTGTCCCGCAAGAGCCTCATCTCCCCTATCACATTTTCAGGGCTCCGGTAACGCACCCTGAACTTCCATGTTATGTTGGACGCGCAGAATGTGCACGGAAAGGGGCACCCGCGGCTCGTCATGATGGGAGCGATGGGGAAACTCTTCGCTGTCGCTAATATCGGCACTATCCAGTAGTCGGACGGCGGCATCAGGTGCCATGCCGGATAGGGTATTGAATCGAGGTTTTCAATAAGCTCGCGAGCCTTGTTCACAACAATCCTCCCGCCGGCCTCCCTGTAGGCAAGGCCGTCAATCCCGCTGAAGACACTTTTAGCCGAGTCGAGCGCGGATGCAAGCTCGCATATCGTCTCCTCACCCTCTCCAATCACCCCGAAGTCGGCGCCGATATCCTCTATGACCGCCTCCGGCATGGCGGTAACCTGCGGCCCGCCGATAACAGTCTTGACATCGAACCGCCTCTTCAGCGCCGCAATAAGCCTCTTGGCCTTGCCGTGCCCCCTTGAAAAGACCGATATGCCTATAAGGTCCGGCCTGTTGGACTCAACGGCCGCGAGATAGTCATCTTCCCCGGCGTTATGGAGCGTCCCGTCGAAAAGGCCGACAATATGCCCTTGCCTTTCGAGCATTGACGCGAGATAGCCGACATTGAACGGCGGGCATACTATGTGTGAATCGTAGTTTACCTGCAGAAATAGTATCTTCATAACTCAGAAGGAAAGCAGCCTCGCAAGGAGTTTAGGCCCGTATCCGAGGGCCTTTTTCGGGTGCCGCAAAATCATCCTCATCATGTAAGAGGGCCTTAACAAGAACGCCCGGTTTATCTTCTCAGTGTATTCGAGAAGCTCCTCGATGGTCAGGTTCTCAAGCCTTACGGAGCGATGCCTGAGCTGCACTATGTCGTAGTCGTTCCAGTCGCTTATCGTGAGCAGGTCGTGCTCCTTGCAGTACTTGTAGAGCTCTGTCCCCGGATAAGGCGTAACTATGGATACGGCTAAGTAGTCGAGCTTAAGGCTCCTCGCAAGCCGTATGGTCTCCTCGATATCAGCCTTGGTCTCTGTAGGATAGCCCATCATGAAAAGGCCCTTTACCGGCACGCCGGCCTTGTTCGTCATTTCAATAGTCTCGTGTATCTGCCGTATGGTTATCTTCTTGTTCACGAAGTCGAGCATCCTCTGGCTTCCGAACTCTATGCCGTAGCATACGCATCTGCATCCGGCCTTTTTCATCCATGACAAAAGCTCATCGCTCATGAGTCCGATCCTTCCGCAGCACTCCCACTGGATGTCATCAAGGCCCCTCTCGCACATACCCTTGCAAAGCTCGATTGCCCACTTCTTGTTCGCCACGAGCAGGTCGTCCACGAATTCGAGGTACTTAACGCCATATGTCTTTTTGAGATGCTCTATTTCGTCAAGCACATTTCCTACCGAGCGTCTCCGCTGGGTCTTCCACATGGTCGCGAGTTCGCAGTATTGGCATGAAAACGGACACCCGCGCGTCGCGAGTATGGTGGAGAACGGGACCCCGCCGTCGAGCGCTATCGTCCCCCTGTAGGCACCCATGGGAAGAAGCTCTCTCGCCGGATATGGAAGCTCGTCGAGATTTTCAATGAACGCCCTTTCCGGATTTACCGTAACACTGCCGTCCTTTCTGTATGTCAGGCCCTTTATGGAGCTTAAGTCCAGACCTTCGGCAAGCGCCTTGACAAGTTCGCGCATCGTGTGTTCCCCTTCGCCCCTTACGCAAAAATCAACATCTTGAATATCCCTAATGACAGTCTCATGCTCCGCGAATATGTGTATGCCGCCGAAGACGATAGGGACATTACCCAATCTCTTCTTGAGCGCACCTGCGAGCTTCACCGAGGCCGTATACTGCTGGGTAAGCACTGTAACGCCTATCATATCAGCCGCCTCTTGTGCCGCCTGAGCGCACACCTCATCCACTGTAAGGCCGAGCGCGAGCGAATCTATGATGCTGACCTGAATCCCCTGCCCTTTCAGGTAAGCGCCTATGTAGGCGAGGCCCAAGGCAGGAAAAACACCCTCCTGACCGAGTTCCCTCCTTGTGAATCTGTTCTTGCCCGGTTTTCTCTCCGGCGGGACGATAAGAAGCACCTTGAAATTTTTGTTCATATCTCCATCCTTTCAGTTGAGCCCTGCAATCCTCCTGACCGCAAAAACCGCCCTGTCCCATGTGAGATGGTTAAAGAAATGCTTGAGCCTTCCCGGCCTCAGGTAAAACTCCATATACGCCCTGTTCTGGTACTTAAGGAGCTTCTCATACGGTATCTGCACGAGGTCCATCGAATGGCCGGTCTGCTTTCCGTAGTACCGCCAGTCGTTGCTCTTTATCCTCAGTCCCCCGATGCCTTCCTTTGCCATGTCTCTAACCTTTGTCCCGGGAAAAGGCACCATTATGGCGAAGTTTGCCGTGGCTACCGGCAGCGTCTTTGCGAATTTGATGGTCTTCCTTATTGACTCATCGGTCTCGTAAGGGTGCCCGAGTATAAAGGTCGTGCCCACAGGTATGCCGACCCTGTTGCAGAGCCTGACCGCGCGCATGATTTCTTCAGGCGTGGTGTTCTTCCCGATCTTCCTGAGTATCTCAGGGTCGCCGGACTCAACCCCCAGGCCGAGGTTTTTGCAGCCCGCGTCCTTCATCTTTCTCAATGCCTCTTCGTCAATCACATCAACTCTGGAACTCGCCTCCCATATTATTTCCTTGTCCAGCCCCCGCCTTTTTATCCCCTCGCAGAGTTCTATGGTTTTCTCTTTATTCACCCCGAATGTGCCCTCCACGAAGTAAATCTTTATGCGCCCGTACCTATTGACATTCCTCTCTATCTCGTCAACGACCTTGTCCGGCGACCTGTATCTCAGGTTTCGCCCCGCGATTCTGAAGCAGAATATGCAGTCGAACGGGCAGCCCCTCGCGGCCTCTATCTGTATGGCCTTTCTCTTCCTTTTGTCCTTGAAGCTGAGTATGCCCTCTGACTGGTCTTCGGCCACCGTGTATTTGTCCATGTCATAGAGTTCCCATGCCGGGAAAGGCAGCTCATCGAGGTTTGACACAACCGGCCTCGCGTTGTTTGCAATAACCTTATTGCCGCTGCCTCTGTATGCCATGCCTTTTATCCCCTCCGGCGCCTCCCCGGAGCATATCTCATACATCGTTATCTCCCCTTCGCCGGCAACGGCCATGTCGAATACCGCGAACTCCTCAAGCGTCTCCCGGAGCATGGCGGACGGGTGAGGCCCGCCGACTACTATGGCGGCTCCGGGAAGGACCTCTCTCACAATGCCCGCGGTATAGGCCGAATCATATACCTCCGGCGTATATGCCGGTATGCCGACGAAGTCAGGGTTTGCTGTTTTGAGCGCGGCCCTTACCTCATTAATGTCCTGCGTGTCAATAATGCCCGCGCTAATGCCCTTGCTCAAGAGATACGTGGCAATGGACGCTATCCCTATGCGCGGGGTGGTGTTGCCCTCCTCCGCCTTGTCGAACTTCTCCCTTACCACCGGGTTATTGAACAGCAAAACCTTTTTTCCGCTCATGCAGTCCCGCCTTATCGTCAAATACTTCAAATGTCCTTTTGATGGCGCTCTCGAAGATATTGTTCCAGTCAAAAAGCGCGCCGAGCGCTATGGCGTTGGCGCGGCACTCGGCGTAAAAAGGCTCGTCTGTGAGAAGCCTTATTGCCGCGCCGGCAAGCGCCTTTTCATCGTAGCCCACGAGCAGGCCGGCCCTTTTTCTTTCGATTTCCTTCGCAATCAGCGGGACATCGGTTATGATTACCGGAAGCCCGGCTGCAAGGTATGTCTTGGGCTTTCCGGGGTCGGCGTAATATGTGAAGCTGTCGTCCGAGGGCGAATACGGCGCAACGCCGACGGCTGAGCGCGCAAGCCTTTCTTCAAGCTCCGCGTGGTCCTTTATAAATCCGCTGAATCTCACCTTCCCGCTTATCCCGAGCCTGCCGGCGAGCGCCTTAAGCTCTTCTTCGAGAGGCCCTGTGCCTATAATATCGAGCGTTGCGCCCTTTACCTTTTTGAGAATCTCCGGAAAGGCCGCGAGCAGCAGCTCAACGCCCTGATTCTTCCTGAGATGGCCCATGAACGCGAGCCTGTGCCTGTCTATCTCAGCAATAGTCAGCCTCTTTATTTCACTGAAGTTCGAGCCGTTCGGCACAACGGCCTCCGGCGCGCACCTTTCGCGGGAGACCCGGTTTTTAAACCGCGCATCAGCCATGTTCGGCGAGATGTTCCATAGGAAGTCGCACCTGCTGCAGCAAAGCCTGTCAATGAAGTGGTATAGCCTGTTCATCAGGGAGTTCTCAAACCTCTTTGGTATGTAGTCAATGGTGTAGAAGACCACTTTATCCACCCTGCCGAGGCCTCTAAGGATAAGCCCTGCGAGGGCATTCAGGTTGTCCGCGCCGATGTAAACATCGTATCTCCCGCCTGTCTTGAACGTGTAATAAAGGGTCAGGAAAACATCCTTTAGGTAATACATGACCTCCGTTCCTTTGAACGCCGGCGCGTGAGACTCTTTTATTCTGCCTCCGCCCTCGTACAGCTCCATCCAAGACCTTACATCCTTGCAATACGAGAACGGATGGCTTATGTAAAGAAGCCTCTTGACCCTTGGGGCCAGAAACCTCTTAAGCTCCTGCGGCGGCCCGGTTGAGAACGAATGGGTCACGAGCGCGACCGTCCTGTCGTAAAGCGCCTCATCTTCCATGCTGCGCGCCCCATCCGAGCGCATTGCAGAAGGCCCTGATTTTTCCCATGTCGAACAGCTCCTCCGGGTCGAGAATCGAATACCGGCCTCTAATCTCTTCAATGGAGGCGAATATGTCCTGAGGGAAGATTTCGAGTATCACCGGCCCCGAGTAGCCGCTCAAGACCTTGAAGACCTTTTTAAAATCTATCGTGCCTTTGCCTATCGCCATATGGAAGTCAACGCCCTGTTCGATGTCCGTAATATGTATGTTTTTGACTCTTCCTGCGCCCGCGCTCTTTATCATTGACTCCATGAAACGGTACGGCTCTCTTTTAAGCCAGTTGGCTGTCCCGTAAGCGTGCCCGACATCGAATGTAAGCCCCACGCCGGAAACCGAATCGAGCATGAATGAGACCTCTTCAGGGGTGGTGCATAGGGTGCCGATGTATGCTCTGTCTCCGTTGCTCACAGCCTTTATGCCCGGAAGCGCGGCGTCATTTTCTATGGTTAAATGCAGGTTGAGCGGCAGTGCGTAGTCCGCAATCTCGCGTAAAGACCTGCGGGCTGTTGAAAGCGCCTCGCGCCTCGTTCTTTCTCCGTCCGCGTGGTTTCCGCACCTCGAATTATTCGTTACCCCGCAGTGGACCACAAACGCCTCAGGCGCTATGAGCGCCGCCGCATCCATCGCCGCCATTATCTCCTTGACCGACGACTCCCGCATATCTTCATCCGCCGACGCCATATCAGCGGAAGAATTGAACGGGTGCGGCGCGTGCGCCGTAAACTTGACCCCCTCTGAACGCGCCCTGCCGAGAAGTCCAGCGGCCCGCGGCGTGATTAAGGATGAAGGCAGTTCATACGCCTTAAAACATGAATACAGCGGGCCGTTGAAAATGGCCTCTATCTCTTCCTTTGTTCCGAGCTTTATGCCGAACATGCGATTAGCCTCAAAAAGCCGTAAGAGGGTTTAAGGGAAGAATCTGCACATCTTGTCCTGCAGTATCACCTGCTCCACTATCTCGTTATACGGCCCAAAGGTGCATCTCGGACATTTATGCGGGTCGATGCTTTTTATAAGGTTCTTGTGAAATTCGCTTCCCCAGACCTTTAGGATTTCGCGCGGCTCGGGGTCATGGGAGCACAGGATGAGGTCTTCCCTGCCGCGCATGTCGAAGCACAGGTGGCATTTTCCGTCTGCCCCGAAGGTGGCAAGGAGCGGCGGGGCCCAGCACCTCTTGAAGTTTATCTTGCGCTCGAGCCTTGTCCCGAACTTGTGCGTTACCCCGTAGAAATGGAATGTGCTTGATTCGAGCCCTCTTGCGGCCTCGACCTGCTTCTCGATTATTTTAATCAACGGCTCAAAGTCCAGCCCGGGCTTGCCTTTCGTTACCGTGAGGTTGTCCCATCCGACCGGCCTCATATGAAAGTCATTGACGCCGAGGGACTTCGCTAGCTTCGCGGCGTCATAAATCTCATGCGCGTTCTCCGGGTGCATGAGGAACTTGAACGCGATATCAAGCCGTGAGCCGAGTTCATCCCTGCGTTTCACGAGGCTCCCTAAATTCTCCACTACCTTGTTGAAAAACTTGTTGTCGTTTATTCCCTTGAGCTTCGCGTATGTCTCCGGGGTCGCGGCATCCATCGAAAACCCGCACCACCTGCTCCACCGCGCAATAGCATCGGTGCTCTCTTCCGTCATAACCGAGCCGTTGGTGATGATGCCTGACTCCACCCCGTTCTGAGCGAGCCTTTCAAGGAACGCGGTAAGCCCCTTATTGAGCAGCGGCTCCCCTCCTCCGGCAACGCATGTGGACTTCACGCCCCATTCCTTGTAAAAGTCGGCGAGTTTCAACAGGTGCTCCTCGGAGAGCGCATTCACATTCTTCTTCATATAGTCGAAGGCGTTGCACCACACGCAGTTGTAGTTGCATGTATTCGTCGGGTCTGTGTCAACCGTAACGGGCGCCATATACTCCTCTCTGGCGATGGCATCGAGTTCTTCCCGCCACATCAGGACCTTAAGCGAATTAAACGGATTGTACGGACTCGTCCACTCCCTCATTACATCCTCCTTAATGTGTTCCGTGAGGCGATGCGAAGCCGGATGAGCGTCAATGTTGTTGACAGGATAATCTATCGGCGAGCGTCAAAGATGGGTTCCTTTTTTCTTAGCCTCTGCACACGTTGCTTCTGAAAAACTCTACGGTATTGCCAAGCCCCTCCTCTATTGCGACCTTCGGCCTCCATCCCAGACCTTTGATCTTTTCCGCGTTCACGGTATTTATGATTCGTTCTTCGCTCCATTGGAGAGGGATGTCATCCCTGAATATGTCCTTTAAAATCCCGTATATCTTCCTGATGCTTGTCCCGCACCCGGAGCCGAGGTTAAGCGTCATGTCTTCCCAGTCAAGCCCCGCGCATACCGCACGCGCCGCGTCTTCTATGTATAGGAAGTCAACAAGCGAGTCTATATGGTGATGCAATTTTACGGGTTTCTTTTCCATGAATCCTTCTACAAGGTCCATGACCGCGTTTTTATACATGCGCGGGCCGTAAAGGCTCGCCGGCCTCAATATCAGATAGTTAAAGCCGTAAAGCGAAGCGTAAACCTTCACATACTGCTCTCCCGCGAGCTTGCTGAGGCCGTATGGCCCGCCTTGGTCCGAAGGCCCTGCAGGGTCGTCCTCCTTTGAGTCCTGTCTCGATGTATAGACCATGTTGGTGGAGATATAGATTATTTTCCCTATGCCGGCAAACCTCATTGCCTCGAGCGCGTGCAGAGTGCCGAGGGCGTTCAATCTGAAGTCCTCAAGCGGCTTTTCCCTGGCGAGGAAGACCTTGGGGTTCGCCGCCGCGTGGATCAGCATGTCTACGCGGGGAAGCGTAAACGGTTTCCTTATGTCTATATCGCGGCTGCCGAGCGCCGCTGTCTCATGGCCCGCGCCTCTCAGCGCCTCGCAGATATGGCTTCCGAAAAACCCTGTCCCGCCCGTAACGAGAACCTTCATTGTTTAAGCCTGCTCATAGACATTCTTCGGTTTTTTGTATCTCGTATTCACAATCCCTGCCGCGGACACTAAGGTTTCAAGGGCCTTCATAAGCACAAAGCCAGCGGCATGCACAGGGTCTTTTGCGAGCGTGCCTATGTTCCTCAAGTAAGCCGCCCTTAAAAAAGGGACCTGCCTGACCGTCGTCCTCTTGTATCTCCGCATATATTTGAAAAGCGTCTCCGAATAATAGTATTTTTTCTGAAGCCTCCTGATGAGCCTTACCCTGCCTTCGTGGTGCATGGTAAGGGCCTGTATCCTGTAGGCCCTGTGCCCCTTCTCGAATATCCTTTCCCTCAGGTCCCAGTCCTCTTGCCCTTCATAAAACGCGTTGAAGCCGCCCGCCTCCTCGAAGACCTTTTTACTCATAAAGCGCGGGGCCTCGATTGCATCGTCGCCGAGGTAACATAATGCCTCAAGGGCGCGGCATTTTGCCCAGTAACCCTCTCCCACTATGGCCTCGGGGAATGTTATTACAAGGGCGCCTTCTTTTTTAACCTTTTCAACGCACTCCTCAATGACCCTTTCCGTTAGCGTTATGTCCGAATCGAGAAATACAAGAAAATCGCCTTTTGACTTGGATGCCGCTATGTTCCTCGCGTTTGACCTCAGCTCCGTGGTTAAAAGCAACTCAGCCCCGTATTCAAGCGCCCTCGCCGCAGTGTCGTCCGTTGAATGTTTGTCAATCACTATGAGCTCTATATCCGGATATGTCTGCCTCCTTACGGAATCGAGGCATATGTCAATGGTCTTTGACGAATTAAATGTCGGGACAATCACGGACACGAGCGGGTTTGCCCCTTTCCTCTCAGCACCGTCCATCATACCGCCTCCGCATTACACGGTTCCTTGTAAACGCCCGTAACCTGCCTTCTCGTCACTTCATCGTATTGCCTGATCTGCTCGGCGAGAAAGCCCTGCCTTCCCCTGAAGCTTACTGCCCTCTCAGGGCAAAGGAGATAGCAGTAGAGGCATTCTATGCATCCCTTTCCCGTATTGCCTATGTCCGCCGGCAGGTCGAGCGTTTCAACCGGGCAGTAGTCTTTGCATACTGTGCAGGGCGGGCATTTTTCAGGCGCGAGGATCAAGCCCTCGCACATTATGTCCTCGTGTATGAACACATCCTGCCTGAGCCCGGTCATGTTCAATATCCTCCCGACAAGCCTCGCCGAGAAAAACCGCGAGAACCCCGGCGCGAGCCTTATGCTTACGATGTAACGCTGCCATAAGGGGTTATTGACAAACCTTACGAGGGCGTTCACATGAGGCCTTTTAAGGCTCCACCTCTGGGCGTTTATACCGGCTGATTCAAGGCAGGAAAAATGCCCCTGCGTTATGAACCCGCTCCTGTGAGCCTCGCTGAGGCACGGTATATCCGCGTACGGCACGCCTGAAAGCCGCGCCGCGGCAAGGTCTCCGAGATACGGGTCATTTGTGAACATAAGGTGCCCTGTCTTCACCGGGGTCCCGCTTGACGGCCCGGTGCCCTCCATGGCGATGAGGCAGTCAATGATGTGAAAGTCCGGCTTGATGACTCCGTTCAGATTCAGTATGTTCTTGTAAAGGCTTCTGTGGGCCTTCTGTTTTTCAAAAACCCCCTTAAGGCATCCGATGAGGTTTTTGAGACAGACCGACATCATGGTCTCGAAATGCATCTTAAGCTTAGGCATATTTATGAAATAATCCGCATCAAGGCATATCCGGGCCACATTAGCCCTTACGCCGTTTTCAAAGTTTATCTCCGCGGCCTCGGCGTGGTTGAAATCAAGGGTCTTCACTCCGTACCTCCCGGCGAGCCTGTCAACCATCAGCCTCGAAAAGACATTTATGCCTTCCCTGTAAAACCCGCTGCTCGTGCCCTCTCCTATGGTGATGTCGTAATAACCGCTGTCCTTAAGAAACTCGACCACCCCGGCCAGGACCCTTAAGTCAGTGGTATTGCCGGTAAGCGCGTTCATATTGCTGTTCAGGTTCGGCTTTATCAGGATAGACGCGTGCTTTGAGGCCGGAAGGCCGGCCAGAGAAAGCTCCTCTTTGACGGCCTCCTTAATCTCCTTCAGGTTCGCGCATCTTCTGAGCGATATATACATCCGCTTCCTTCCTCCGCTGCCGTGTTCATGTGGTTTCTAATCTCTTCGCACACTTGCTCTATCTGTTCTTTTGCAAGCTCAGGATACATCGGGAGGCTGAGTATGCTTGCCGACAGCTTCTCGGCCGCGGGAAAGCTCCCTTTCTTTAACCCGAGGTCCTCGTAGGCCTTCTGCAAATGCACCGGCGTTGGATAATGTATGCCGGTTGAAATTCCCTTTGAGGAAAGGCGCCGCTGAAGGCCGTCCCTGTCCTTTACCCTCACGACATAGAGATGATATGCGTGCCGGGTGGTCTCAGGGGCCGCCCTCGGAATTGAGAGACCGCCGATGCCTGAGAGGAGCCTGTCGTATAAGGCCGCGTTTGCGGCCCGTTTCGTGTTCCACTCCAAGAGCCTCTTGAGCTTCACCCTCAAGACAGCGGCCTGAATGGTATCAAGGCGCGAGTTAAACCCCTTTATGATATGTTTATACTTTACAGGCTGGCCGTAGTTCCTTAGGAGTCTTAACTTCTCCGCTATATCCTTGTCCCCTGTTACCACCATTCCGCCGTCGCCGAAAGCGCCCAAGTTCTTACCCGGATAAAAGCTGAACGCCGCGGCATGTCCGAGCGAACCTGCCCGCTTTCCAAGATACTCGGCCCCGTGCGCCTGACACGCGTCCTCGAGCACGAATAGGCCGCGCCTCCCGGCAATCTCCATTATAGGGTCCATGCGCGCGGTCTGGCCGTAGAGATGCACGGGTATAATCGCCTTTGTTGACGGGTTTATTGCCGCGCCTAATGCGTCTATGTCCATGTTGTATGTTACAGGGTCAACATCAACGAGCACGGGCTTGGCCCCTGTATGCGATATGGCCGATACCGTTGCTATGAAGGTGTTGACGGCCGTAATGACCTCGTGCCCGGGGCCTATGCCCGCGGCAAGGAGCGCGAGGTGCAGGGCCTCGGTGCCTGAGGCAACGCCGACGCCGCAGGGAACGCCGCAGAAGGATGCGAACTCCTCCTCGAAGCGCTCTACGGCTTGGCCCATTATAAAGTCGGAATCTTCAACGACCGACATTATCGCGGCCTGAAGCTCTTTTCTCATGTTCCTCGACTGGAGCCTTAAGTCCACAAACGGCACACTCATCATCTCTTCTCCATCCTGTATGGTTTGCCGGTTATGCCGGTTGTGCAGAGGAGCTCATCTATTGACTTCATTACCCGCGCCGGATTCCCGAACACGACCGCGTGCGGTGGCACATCCTTTGTAACCACGCTCCCTGCGCCCACGAGCGCGTACTCCCCTATCGTCACCCTCGGCAGCACCGTTACATTCACCCCTATCTGCGCGCCTTTTTTTATGGTAGGGCCTTTCATGCACTGCATGGAATAGCCGCACCCCGGGTGTATGTCGTTTGCCAGGGTCACGCCCGGGGCCATGAACACATCGTCCTCTATTACGCTGAACTGCGACACATAGACCTTTGCGTGAACCTTCACCCTGTCGCCGATCTTGCACCCGTAGTCAACAACCGAGTTGTTCCATATATTGAACTTTGCCCCAATCTCGTTCTCCTCCCTTATCACCACATTGTGCCCGGTCTCCAGACCGTCGCCTATCTTGACCCCGGCGTAGATGATGGTATTGGAGCGTATAACCGCGTTGTCGCCTATGACCACCTTTGTGCTCTGAATCTTCCTCGCGGGCATGTATCCGAGCACGACCTCCCTGTCAATGAACGGGTTCTTCCCTATAAACACATCCCTTGGGTTTATCTTCATAGATATAGCCTTCATGCCTTGTCCGCGGCCTGCGGCCTGTGACCGAAGTCCGCAAGGTGTCCCATGAATTTTCTCCCGGCGCGCTTTAAAAACCTTATGTCGTCAAGCGTCCTTATGGCGAGGAGCTTCCTTGCGATGAACCGGACGGAAACGAACGACTTGTAAAGCGTCCTCGTAAGCTCCTTTATGTCCTCCTCTGTCATCGGCGAATACATGACCCGTTCCCTCATGTCATACCTGTCCCAGTCCTCTGTAAGCAGCCACCCGTTCCTTCTGCACTCCTCGAAAAGAGGTGTCCCCGGATAAGGCATGACTATCGTGGCCTGAAGCGTGTCAATAAAGCCCTGCCTGAACAGTTCCTTTGCGAGCACGATTGTCTTAAGCGCGTCCTCCTTCGTCTCCCAAGGGTAACCGAGCATGACGGTTACATGCGGGGATAGGCCGGCGGCCTTTGCCGCCTTTGCGCCCTCGACTATCTCCGCGGCCCGGAGGTTCTTGCCGACCCTGTCGAGGGTCGTCTGGTTCGCGGACTCGAGCCCGAAGAGTATGAACCTGAAGCCGGCCTCGCGCATAAGCCTGAACTCCTTTTCCTTCAAGGCCCCGAAGCGCATGTTGCAGTCCAGCGTTACCCTGGAGCCGTATCCCCTCTTTATCATCTTGGAGCAGAACTCCGAGAGCCAGCCGCCAACAGGGAATGTGCCGCTGTCGTCCATTATTTCTCTTACCCCGTACTTCTCGATAAGCAGCCCGACCTCGTCAGCCATCTTCTCAGGAGACCGCGCCCTGTAGTCCTTTCCGGGGAATATCGTGGTCCATGAGCAAAAGCTGCATCTGCCCCACCAGCAGTCCCGCGCGGCCATGGTATAGGTGCCGGGCAGGTGCTTGTAGTTCCCGTTCTTTTCGCTGTAAAGCCGCCAGCGCGTAAGGTCCCTGTCTATGAACGGGAGTTGGTCAAGGTCATGCGTCAGGACGAATGCGCCGGTATTTTTAACAACGCCGTTGTCCCTGTGCCATATGCCCGGTTCCAGCCTGACGGAGCGGACCTCTGATTTGCCTCTTAAATAACCGCAGATATTCAGAAGCAGAAAATCGTAGTCTCCTCCGGTGATTACAAAGTCCGCCTTGCTTTTCAGCATTGTCTCCTCAGGAAGCGCCGTCACATGGTCGCCCATCAGGACTACCTTGGGCGGCTTGCCTTCCCATGACATCCTCTTGATGTCGTCTATAATCGCCCAGTGCATCTTTACCACCGGGGTCTTTGTCTCGATGGCAATGACATCCGGCCTTGCGCCCTTGATACCCTCAAGCCACCGGCTGTATGAAAGCCCCTCGGCAATCGCGTCGTCCCACATTACATCAAAGCCGTTTGCCCTGAGCAGGGTGGCCGCGTAGGCCGGCACCATCGGATATATGAAGGTAGGTTCGGTGAACCACTGGAACTGGCGGTTCTGGCCGAGGAGCGGCACCCCTTTGTTGCTCTCAAGCGGCGGATATGATATCGAGACCTTCATGACCTGCCCGCGGCCGTATTCGCGGCCGCGGGCAGGGCGCTTCTGAGTTCCTCGTGAACACAAGCCCCCTCGCAAACGAAACACCGTACCAGATATGAGTAAGGATGATATATAAGACGCTTATTACCGTTACCCCGATGTTGCGTTCCCTCATACTTATCTGATATAGGGCCACGGCGAGGGCAAAGGCATAAGCAATGATGCCGGCAAGGTAAATGGAATTAAGAAGGTTATTCTTTGCGAAATGCAGGCCCATTCCGGTAAGGAGAAAAGCGGTGAAAATAGACGGCATGAAGTACTTGAGCCGCCTCGATGTCTCAGGGAACTCCTTGGCGAAAAACCCCCTGTGGAGGCCGTATCTCCCTATCTGCTTCAGGTGCCTTATAAGCCCCTCCCTCCTGTGATGCCAGACAAAGACATCCGGGTCGTATATGATTCTCCGGCCGGCTCTTATGATGTCGAGGCAGAGTTTCGTGTCCTCGCCCGGCCAATATGTCGTATTGAATCCGCCGATGCCTTCAAACACATCCCTTCTGACAATGAGGTTCACCGAAGGACAGTCGTCTATTTCCCTGACATTGCCAACGGGCCAGTACCTTTCAGGCGCGCCCCCGCCGATGCTCGTTAGAAAAACCGCGCCTGACACCCTCTGGAAAAACGAGTCCCCCGGCGGCGTGACAGCCGGCCCGCCTACCGCGGCCACGGCAGGGTCGTTGAAATGAACGAGCGCCCTTTTGAGCCAGTCTTTTCTCGGGTATGCGTCGTCGTCGAGGAAGGCGAGGAGTTCCCCTTTCGCGTATTTAAGCGCAAGGTCCCTTTTTTGGGCAGGCCCCATCCTGCCTGTGGAAACGATTAGGGTCTTGGGAAAGGATTCTCCCGCCTGCTCATCCGGCAGCAAGACGACCTCAAAGTCCTCATAGTCCATGGCAATGATGTGGCGCATGGACTCCCTTATGTAATCGTTTATCTTAATCGCAGGTATTATTATCGAGACCTTCATTTACGGCTCACCTAAGCCTTGTTGAGCAGAAGCCTCTCCCTGTAAACGAGGAAGAGATTGAATGCCGCGAGCGCGGTGTGCACGCCGAGGACAACTAACATTACTCCTTGAAGCCCGCCGTGGACCATGTGGAGCAGGCCGAAGAGCGCGATGGAGGCCGCCACGAGCGAATATATGAAGCCGGTCCTGTTCCGGGCGAGATTGAAGCTTATGAGAACGCTTATCACCGCCATGAACGCCATGGCGATGCCGTAGAGCTTCAGGAGCGGCGCCGCTGCGATGAACCTCGCGCCGAAGAGCGTCTTGATGGCGAGTTCAGGGAAGAACGCGAACGCCATAACGCCCGCCATTGACAGGAGCGCGGTAAACAAAAGCCCCTTATCGAGTATGGCGAAGGCGTCCTTGTTAAGCGTGTGCGACTCGGCCACTGCCGGGAAAAGCGCGAGCACAAAGGCCGACGGGAGGAAAAGGACGGTCTTTCCGAGCACGGACGCGGCCGCGTAAAGGCCGGCCTCCTCCGAGGTAAACAGGTGCCTCACTATTATCATGTCTATGTTCGTAATCGCCGTAAACGCGAGGGCGGCGAAGAGCACCGGCAGCGCGTAGAGCGCTATCTCCTTCGTCTCCTTCCTCACCTCCGCCCTGTTCTTCTTAAGATGCCCGAGGAGCGGTATGGCGGTAATCACGAATACCGCGAAGGTCGTGAACGCCACGGCCCCTATCGCGCCGTTAAGGCCGAGCCCCAAAAGCGCGGACAGCGCCCCTGCCGCGAGCTTTACCACGCCGGTAAGGCCGAGACCTGCGCCGAGCAAATAAAATTTTTTGAGGCCTTGCAGCATGCCGAGGTTCACCGTAAAGGCGAATGTGAAAAGAACGCTTATGCCCGCAAGCATGACAGGGACATGGCTGTTAATCTTCAGATACGCGCTTATCTGCCCGCCGAAGGCCGCAAAAGGCAAAAAGGCGAGCGCCCCTGCAAAGGACATCTTTACAAGTGAATTCCTGTAAAGGGACGATATGCGGAGAGAATCCCCTTTTGCCCTGTATGACGATATGTATTTGGCTGTCACGAGCATGACCGCCGTTGCCGGAATCGCGACGATAACGAGCATGGAAAACACCGAGTTCATGGCGCCGTAGTCCTCAATGGACAGACGCCTGCTCATAATGAACTGGAACAGGTAATTTGAAACATTCCCGGCCATGGAGCCCGCCATGACCGCGGCCCCGCTTTTTAAAAGGTCCATCCTTAACCCCTATCCACGGCCTCGCCCTCTTCGGCGTACCGGTCGTAATACCTGAGGATGTGCATCCTGTAATAGATTGCGAGCGTGTCCATCGCCATGCGGTATACATCCCTGAACCCTATCCTGCCCCACCTCATCTGGCGCCTGTAGTTCAATACCACCGGCGCCTCAACGACCTTGTACCCTGCGCGGTGCGCGTTCGCAAGAAGCTCGACATCAAACGCGTACCGCTTGCACAGCACCCTCGGAAACACCCTGTCCAGCACCTCCTTCTTGAAGACCTTAAGCCCTGTCTGGGTATCCCTGAGCGGCAGGCCGAACATGAGTCTCAGCACAAAGGCATATACCTTGGAGAGCGCCTTGCGGCTCGCCGGATAGTTGAGTTTGGAGAGCGCGTGGCTCTTTGATCCCACGACGACCTGCGCCTTTTCATCCCTCATGATTCTGAAAAGCCCGCAGAGCTGGGAAGGATGCAGGTCAAGGTCTGAATCGAGAAAAACGACATAATCCCCTGTCGCATGGCCGAACCCTTCCTTCAGGGCGTTTCCCTTGCCGTTGTTGAACGGATAATGCACGACCTTGATGCCCTCCAAGTCCTTAGACGCCCTGAGCGACTCCTTGTAAGTGTCGTCCTCGCTCCCGTCGTCAACGACTATAATTTCAAACCTGCACTTGCTCCTTCTGAAAAACAAGTGGGCCTCGGCAAGGTTCCCGTAAATCTGCCCGCTCTCGTTGTAAGCAGGCATTATTATCGTTATCAGCCCCTTGTACAGCTCCATCGTGAACGCGCCCTGTCAATCGTTAATGAGGCGGCGGCCGCGCTTCGTTCAAGGGATGGAGATTCAATTGGTGACGGATGGTGTCATGGTGGAGGTCATGCTGCCCGGAGCGTTCTGTCCTGTCAGGACTGCCGCCTGAATAAAGCAAAAAGCATAATTGCCGCTATACGGGGTCGAGGATGGGCGATTCCGGGCTGAACCAATGCAAAGACTTAAGCGGTTGCCGGCGAATGTTACCGGCAGATGGGGTTCAAGATGATTGGTATGTCTCTAAGGTGTGATTCGAGGTGAGCCTTGGCCGACCGCCGATTGCCCGGCGCGGCGCTCAGTGTTGCGGTGCTACAGCGCGCAGGGTGTGTTTTCCTTTCCGGTTCTGGAGCTGAAGTATTCTATCGTGGCCGCGAGGCCGTCATCCAACGCGACATACGGTTTCCAGCCAAGCGCCTTTTCAGCAAGGCTTATGTCCGGCTGCCTCTGCGCCGGGTCGTCCGGCGGAAGCGGCTTGAATAATATCTTGGATGAACTGCCTGTAAGCTTTTTCACCTTGTCCGCAAGCTCGAGGACCGTAAACTCAGACGGATTGCCGAGATTCACGGGACCAACAAGCCCTTCTTTATTCATCAATTTCACGAGCGCGTCAACCATGTCGTCAATATAGCAGAAAGACCGTGTCTGGGAGCCTTTTCCGTAAACGGTAATCTCCTTGCCGTTAAGCGCCTGCACGATGAAGTTGCTTACGACCCTCCCGTCGTCATCGAGCATCCTGGGCCCGTAGGTATTGAAGATGCGCGCCACTCTGATATCAACCCCGTTTTGCCTGTGGTAAGAGAACATGAGCGATTCCGCGCACCTTTTCCCTTCGTCGTAGCAGGACCTCAGCCCTATGGGGTTGGCGTTCCCCCAGTAGTCCTCTGTCTGGGGATGCACCTTTGGGTCGCCGTAGACCTCGGAGGTCGAGGCCTGTAGTATCCGGGCCCTTACCCTCTTCGCGAGCCCGAGCATAT
>CAYIRV010000008.1:0-16728 GCA_964365865.1 uncultured Thermodesulfobacteriota bacterium
CACGGCCTTGACCACCTTCACCCGCATGGTGCTGAGCCGCGCGGCGATCGTCTCCCACGGGAGCCCCTCGTCGAGGAAGAGGGAGGGGGCGATCTCTATGAGTTTCTGGTGTCTCCTCTGAATAGAGCAGTCCCTCTCCCCGAGATGGACGGTATTGCCGTGCTTGTCCGCCAGTATCTGGAACTCTATGTGGTGCGGTTTTTCGATATATTTTTCGATGAAGACATCGGATAAGCCGAAGGCCGCGGCCGATTCCCTCTTGGCCGTGTCAAAGGAATTGACGAGTTCCTTCCTGTTTTGCGCGACCCTTAACCCCCTGCCTCCTCCGCCGCCGGAGGCCTTTATCATCACCGGGTATCCGATTTCTTCGGCCGCGGCCCCGGCCTCTTCTATGGACTTTACGGAGTTTTCCGTGCCGGGAAGTATCGGCACCCCGGCCTTCTTCATCATCTTACGGGCCTTGACCTTGTCCCCCATGTCGGCGATGGTCTTGCTCGAAGGGCCGATGAAGGTTATGCCTTTTTTTTCGCAAAGGAGCGGGAACCGCGGGTTCTCCGACAGAAAGCCGTAGCCAGGGTGCACTGCGTCAACGCCTATCTTGGTGGCTAAGTCAACGAGCCTGTGGATGTTCAGGTATCCCTGAATCGGGCCCGGGCCCACCATGTAGGACTCGTCGGCTTTTTTAACATAAAGCGAGGTGGCGTCCTCTTCGGAATAAATGGCCGCAGTGGCTATGTCCAGTTCCTTGCAGGCCCTTATTATGCGCGAGGCAATCTCGCCCCTGTTTGCTACGAGCACCTTTTTGAACATGGAACCCCGCCTTTGGAATCCTTCCTTTAATTGCAGTCCGTCAAAATCCCTCGAAAAGCCAAGTAATTATTTAGCCAGTATTATTCAGTCCTGTCAAGTAAATTGCGCCGCGGCCAAGAAATCCTTGACAACTCCGGTCATTATCTAATATTATTAATAATTCAAAATAGAATTAAGGGCTTTAACATGTTCGAATCGCTTTCAGACAAGCTAAGAAAGGTCCTCAATGACCTGAGGGGTAAGGGCAGGCTGACAGAGGCCAACATACAGGATGCCCTGAAAGAGGTGAGGATTGCCCTGCTTGAGGCCGATGTAAACTACAAGGTCGTAAAGGACTTCACTGCCGCGGTCAAGGAAAAGGCCATGGGCAAGGATGTGCTTGAAAGCCTTACCCCGGGCCAGCAGTTCACAAAGGTCGTCTATGACGAGATTACCTCCCTTCTCGGAACAGCGGAGGCAGGGATCGAGTTCAAGGGCAGGCCGTCGGTAGTAATGCTCGTCGGCCTTCAAGGCTCTGGAAAGACCACCACCGCGGCAAAGCTCGCGCTCCTTCTTAAGAAGAAGGGCAGAAACCCTTACATCGTGCCCGCGGACCTCGTCCGGCCAGCGGCGGTTCTGCAGCTCGTAAGGCTCGCCGAGGACATAAAAGTAGACTCATTCGACAGCTCTTCATATTCAAACCCGCAGGATGTTTGCAGGGAGGCATTGCGGATAGCCGGCATAAAGGGCTATGACACGATGATAGTGGACACCGCAGGGAGGCTCCACATTGATTCGTCCCTGATGCACGAGCTTCAGGCATTGAAGGATATACTGAACCCGGCCGAGATACTCTTTGTTGCGGATTCCATGACCGGTCAGGACGCAGTGAACACAGCAAAGGGGTTTGACGAGGCCGTAGCCATAACGGGCGTGATACTTTCGAAGTTCGACGGCGATGCGAGGGGAGGAGCGGCCCTCTCCATGCGCATGACCACCGGAAAGCCGATAAAGTTCATAGGCACCGGCGAAAAGGTGGATTGCATCGAGGTCTTTCATCCGGACAGGCTCGCCGGAAGAATCCTCGACATGGGCGATGTGCTTACGCTCGTGGAAAAGGCAAGGGGCGCATTCGATGAAAAGCAGTCAAAGGAACTTGAGAAAAAACTTAAGAAAGACTTATTCACCCTCGACGACTTCAGGGACCAGCTCCAGCAGATAAAAAAGATGGGCACGATGGAGAGCATCATGTCCATGATACCGGGGTTCGAGGCCGCCAAGAAGGCGCGGGGATTGAAGATTGACGATACGGAGATAAAGAGAATAGAGGCGATAATAAGCTCCATGACAAAGGCGGAGAAGCGCGACACTTCGTGCCTGAACGCATCGAGGAGGCAGAGAATCGCCAAGGGGAGCGGCACAAAGGTTCAGGATGTGAACAGGTTCATAAACCAGTATGTTGAGATGAAAAAGCTCATGAGGAAGCTCAAGGGCGCAGGCCCGAGGGGAATAAAGAGCATACTTCAGGGCTTGAGATAGGCGCGGCAATAAACCGTTTTAACATCGTAAAATTACGGGAGGTAAATCTTCATGGCAGTAAGAATAAGGCTCACAAGGCAGGGCGCGAAGAAAAAGCCGTTCTACCGCATAGTGGTGACCGACTCCGAGTCCCCGAGGGACGGCAAATTGCTGGAGGTCGTAGGCACATACGACCCGAAGTCCGACCCGCCTGTGGTTAATATTAAGAAGGACAGGGTTTTGTACTGGCTCGGCACAGGCGCGTTGCCGACAGACACCGTCCGGCAGCTTATAAAGAAGGCTGAAAAGGGCGCGGCTCCGAAGGCCGCCTGATTGCAGGCCGGGCAGAGCGCGGTTATCGGGATAATTTAGGCTGCCTTGAATAAGGACGAGCTTATAGCCATAGGCGCCATAGCCGGTGTCCACGGTATAAAGGGCGAGGTAAAGGCCGTATTCTACGGGCAAGGCCCTTTTGAATGGAAGACGATATATATAGGAAAGAACCCTGCCGATGCCGCCCTGTTCACGGTAAGGCGGGCGCGGAGCCACAAGGGCGCGTATATCATAGACCTTGAAGGGGTTTCAACGAGAAACAGCGCGGAGACGTTAAAGGGCGCGGCGATTTTTATAGAAAAAATCGAGCTGCCGGCGTTGCAGGAAGGCGAATACTACTACAACGACCTTATCGGCATCGAGGTTACGACAGACGAGGGAAAGCTCCTCGGAAAAGTAACAGAGGTTCTCCCCACGGGCAGTAATGATGTCTTGGAGATAAAAGGCGTGCTCGGCACAGTGCTTATACCGGCCATAGAAGGCGTAATAATAAAGTTAGACATTGAGAAGAAGACCCTTGTTGTGCGCCCCCTCGAAGGGCTTGTGCCTGAGGGAAAAGGGTTACCCCCTTTAGCAAAGGGGGGTTAGGGGGGATTGTGAGGTTTGATGTCTTAACCATCGTGCCTGAGTATTTTTCGTCTCCGCTCCGCCAATCGGTGATAGGCAAGGCAGCGGCAAAGGGTCTGCTCGATGTGCGGGCGCATAACATAAGGGACTATACATTAGACAAGCACAAGACGACCGACGATTATCCTTACGGCGGCGGCTGCGGCATGGTGATGAAGGTCGAGCCCGCGGCCCTTGCGATAGAGGCTGTGGCAGGGGGAGAACGCAACGGGCAAAAGGTAATACTCATGACCCCGCAGGGAAGGCCCTTAAGCCATGCGTTAGCGAAAGAGCTTTCAGGGATTGACCGCATTATAATAGTCTGCGGCAGGTATGAGGGCGTTGACGAGCGGATAAAGGCCTTTGTGGACATGGAGGTTTCAATAGGCGACTACATACTTCCGGGCGGCGAGGCCGCTGCCCTCGTGCTCATAGAGTCCGTGGCCCGGTTCATACCCGGTGTGCTCGGAAAGGACGAATCAGCGGCTATGGATTCATTCGCCGAGGGCCTGCTCGAATACCCGCAGTACACGAGGCCGGAGGAGTTCAGGGGCGTCAAGGTGCCTCAAGTGCTTCTTTCAGGCAACCACGCGGAGATTGAAAAATGGCGCAGATGCGAGTCTCTGAGGCGCACATACTTAAGGAGGCCGGAGCTTATAAACCGCGCGCCGCTGACCGAAAGCGACAGGGCATGGCTTAAGGAAATCGAGTTTGAAAAGGCTGAGGCTTCACAAGAAAACACATAACGCACAGAGGAGAGTTTTATGGGAACGATATTGGATATCGAGAAAAAATACATGAGGACCGACATACCGGAGTTCTCACCAGGGGACACGGTACTCGTAAGGGTGCGCATAAAGGAAGGGGAGAAGGAAAGAATACAGCCCTTTGAAGGCATCGTGATAAAGAGGCGCGGAGGCGGCACAGGCGCGACATTCACGGTAAGGAAGGTCTCCTATGGCATCGGGGTGGAGAGGATATTCCCGCTTAACTCGCCATCGGTAGAGTCAATCAAGGTGCTCAGCAAGGGCATGGTGAGAAGGTCCAAACTCTATTACCTGAGAGGGCTCAAAGGCAAGGCCGCTAAGGTAAAAGAAAAGATTTAATTCGGTTATCAGTCAACGGTTATCGTTAAATACCGATAACGGGTAACTATTTGTGGACAGTTTTGAGAGGGCTGCGAGCCTGAAAGGTTACGGTTTGGTGGCCGGCGTTGACGAGGCCGGCAGGGGCCCGCTTGCCGGGCCTGTCGTGGCCGCCGCGGTTATCCTCCCTTTTCCTCCGCCACTAAATCTCGGCATAAAGGATTCCAAGGCATTAAGCCCAAAGGCCCGTTCATCCATACTCATGGATATATGCAAGAGCGCCCTGGCCATTGGCGTGGGCACGGTGTGGAACGAGGAGATTGACGAGATAAACATCCATAGGGCGTCTTTGAAGGCAATGGCAAAGGCAATAGAGGCGCTTTCAAGGAGGCCTGATTTCATCCTCATTGACGGACGGTTCGGGCTCGACATAGCCGTGCCTGAACTTGCTGTTGTCAGAGGAGATGGACTGTCGGTCAGTATTGCCGCCGCGTCCATAGTGGCGAAGACCGTGCGCGACAGGATAATGGACGGCTACCACCGCATATACCCTCGCTACAACTTCATCAGGAACAAAGGCTACGGCACAGAGGAGCATCTAACCGCGCTTATGTCAATTGGGCCCTGCCCCATACACAGGAAGAGTTTCCATCCAAAGAGTTTATCCCCAAAGGGTTTATCCAATGACATGGGGTAGGCTTTCCACAGGCGCTCTCGGGGAGGAAGAGGCCCAAAGGGTTTTGAAGAAGAACGGCTATAAGATACTCGATAGGAACTTCAGGGCAAGGTTCGGGGAAATAGACATCGTGGCAATGGATGGCGGCGTCATTGTGTTTGTCGAGGTCAGGACCAAAAAGGCCCAATCCATGTTCGGAAGACCCGGCGATAGCGTAGACATGAGGAAGCAGAGACGCATAACCCTTGCGGCTGAAGAGTATCTGACATTACGCGGCATGACTGACCATCCTGCCCGGTTCGATGTCGTCAGCGTTGAGATTGATAGAGGGGCGTTTAAGGCAGAGCTTATAAAGGACGCTTTTGACGCCGGTTTGTAGCGCGGGGAAAAGGCTGAAGCAGCCTTATGTGTCTGCTACCGCTCCCAGATGCCCTTTTCTTCATCAAGCCTGTTTTCATACTGAGGGCGGTCTATAAGAGGCACTAATTTGGGCTTTTTTACCACTGGCGCCTCTTTTTTGAAAGACTCCTTAAGCCTTTTAAGCTCCTTATCCATCAAGGCCGCGAGTTCGCCGGCCTCTGCCTCTATGTCAGGCTGTTCCCCTGAAGCCGAAAGCTTGGATATGTTTCTGAAGGCATCGAGCCTGCCTGCGCTGAAGGACTCGGCTATTCTGTAGACCTTTTTGAACCTTCGTTCCCCCGGGGTGTCTGACCATCTCAGGGATTTAAGCTCCTCGAGCGCCTTTTTCTTGCTTTCAGAGGCATTTTCCGAGAAAATACCCGCCTCCTTGTCAGGGACAGAGCCGAGTTTTTTGAACGAGCCGTTGGTCCTGTTGTAAAATGCCTCCACGACATCAAGCGCATCCCCGATAGTATCGGTCTGACAGTAGGCGCTTAGCGGCAGGATGATTATGGACAGGAAGATGAGCAGGGCATGAGGGACACGATGCATGAATCTTGTCATGAGTTAAGTATATCCGACAGGCTCTAATCTGTCAATCGAGGCCAGGGGGCTTGCATATATGGCTGAAGTCAAAAAAAGACTGATTATCATAGACGGCACATCCATTGCCTACAGGGCGTTTCACGCCATACCAAAGGAGCTAAAGAACTCTAAGGGCGTGCCTACCAACGCTGTCTACGGCTTTACGCAGACGCTTAAGAAAATCATCGCACAATGCCCGCCCGACTACATCGCCGTGGCCTTTGATGTCAAAGGCCCTACATTCAGGCACGCCATGTACGAGGGATACAAAAAGGAGAGGCCGGCGATGCCGGATTCCCTCTCCATGCAGCTCCCTTACATTAAAAAAATCACAAAGGCGTTCAATGTGGCGGTGTTAGAGAGCCGGTCCTTTGAGGCCGATGACATAATAGCGACCGTTGCGAGGGCAGCGTCCAAGGCAGGGCTGAAGACTGCCATCGTTACAGGGGATAAGGACATGTGCCAGCTCGTGGATGAAAATACCGTAATATACGACTATGTGAACAACCGCGAGATGGGAAAAGAGGGTGTTGAGGAAAGGCTCGGGGTCGCGCCTTGCTCGGTAAGGGACCTGTTGGGCCTTGCCGGAGACCCCACGGACAGCATACCCGGTGTGCCGGGCATAGGCTCCAAGACAGCCGCGAGGCTTTTGAAGGATTACGGCAGCATCGAGGGTGTTTATGAGAATCTCGGACACATAAAAAATGAGAAGGTGCATGGCGCCCTCGAAAAACACAGGGAACAGGCCATGCTTTCGCGGGACTTGGCTACGCTTCATGACTCGGTTCCGTTTGAATGGAGCATCGAGGGCCTCGAATACCGTGGCGCTAATCTTAAAGAGCTTATCGGTCTTCTTAAGGAACTCGAATTCGGCAAACTGCTTAAAGAATTTTCAGAAAAAGGCGCTGAGGCACACGCAACCCCCCCCTTTTCAAAGGGTGAGTCTCACGAGGCCCCCCCTTTTTCAAAGGGGGGGTTAGGGGGGGTTAAGACAGTTGAAACAGACGGCGAACTATCATCCCTCCTTGTGGAGGCAAGGGCAAAGGGGGTTATGGCAATTGCCATAGAGCCATTTGGAAAAGGCCCTATGCAAGGGGTCATCTCCGCAGGCATCGCCCTGTCGGAAGAAGCCGTTTACTGCATTGCCGGCAATTTATCCGCACAGGCCTTTCTCAAGGCGTCTTTGAGCGATTCGCGTATAAAAAAGCATACAGACAACTCAAAACTCCTGCACAATTATGCCTTGCAGAGTGGTTTTGAGCTTGCGGGCCTCTCCATTGATACATCCCTTGCCTCATATGTCCTTAACCCGTCGTTTTCAGGCCATACGATTGAAGACCTTGCCCTTCAGCGCTTGGGCGCGGTAATAAGGCAGGCCCAAGACGGAGCCGAGGATGGCCTTTGTGAAATTCTTTATCAAAAAGCCTCAAATATCTATAGGATAGCTGAATTATTTCATAAACAACTTGAAAGCGAAGGGCTTTACAAATTATACTCGGAAATCGAGCTTCCCCTCGCCGGCGTGCTTGCCGCAATGGAGCTAAAGGGCATAAAGGTTGATGTAGGACTCTTAAAAACCCTCTCAAAGGAGATTGATATAGAGTTAGGCTCGATTGAAAAGCGCATATACTCGTCAGCCGGGTTTGAGTTCAACATAAATTCCCCGAAGCAGCTATCTGTTGCGCTTTTCGATAGGCTAAAACTCAAGCCGGTAAAGAGGACAAAGACAGGGTTTTCAACAAACGAAGAGGTGCTTACGAAGCTCGCGCCTGCGCATGAGGTCCCTGCCATGATACTAATCTACCGGCAGATGTCCAAGCTCAAGGCCACATACATTGACGCGCTCCTTTCTCTAACTGACCCGGCCACATCCCGCATACACACATCCTTCAACCAGACGGTTACCGCAACAGGCAGGCTTTCGAGTTCAAGGCCGAACCTCCAGAATATCCCTGTCAGGGGCCAGTGGGCGGTCAGGATACGGGAGGCATTTGTGCCTGAAAACGGCTGCATCTTCGTGTCAGCGGATTATTCGCAGATAGAATTGCGCATCCTCGCGCACATGTCAAAAGACCCGGTGCTGCTAAGCTCGTTCTTAAGGGGCGAGGACATACACTCGAGGACGGCAGAGGAGTTATTCGGCGTCAAGCCGGACGGGGTGACGCCGGAACTCCGGCGTAAGGCCAAGGCCATAAACTTCGGCATAGTCTACGGCATGGGGCCGTACGGGCTTTCAACGGAACTCGGCATAAGCATGGATGAGGCGTCAGATTATATTGAAAGATACTTCCTTCACTACAGGGCCGTGAAAGAGTTCATTGACAGGACCATAGGAGAGGCCGGAGAGTCGGGCTATACGGAAACAATCTTCGGGAGGAGGAGGTATATCCCGGAGCTTTCATCCGCGAACGAGGCAACCGTCAGGTTCGGCCAGAGGATGGCCGTGAACACGCCGATACAGGGCACGAGCGCGGACATAATCAAGATTGCCATGCTCAGGATACACGAAAGGCTTAAGACCGCAAGCCTCGAATCCCGCATGCTCCTTCAGATACACGACGAGCTGATATTCGAGACGCTTTTAAAAGAAAAGGAATCCTTGTGCGGCTTGATAAGAGAGGAGATGGAGGGGGTGGTAAGCCTTGCCCTTCCGCTTAAGGTCAACATAAAGACCGGCAATAACTGGGCTGTTGTCGAGTGAACGCTCATAACCCGCCAAACAGGCTAAAAACACCGTTTTTCCCCTCTAAAAATATCGCTTGACCTGATGTTCTGTTAGTTATAGAATTAATATAAAAATTGCAACCAATCGGTTGTATATGCTGTCTATCATTATGCAATAAATATTCTTAACCCCCCCTTGTGTAAGGGGGGGGAGTGGGGGGGGGTCAGTCAGTTATGGTTACTGCCTCAAAATTGTAACCTCAAATGTTATACTTCAGGCCAATCAAGGCGCGTACAACACTCAAGGGCTCAATCCAAGGACTCTACAATGAAGGATTCTGACGAAAGTAAGCCATATACAACCGGCGAGGTCGCCGGCTTCTGCGATGTTACCATCAATGCCGTGAAGAAGTGGATAGCGTCGGGCAAGCTCGGGGCCTTCAGGACCCCTGGCGGCCACTACAGGGTCAACAGGGATGACTTCGAGTCGTTCGTAGGCAGATACAAGCTCGACATCAAGGACAGGCTCTTCCCGCCGGAGAAGAAAAAAATCCTCATAGTTGACGACGAGAAAAACATCGTCGAGTTCATTAGGGCTGCCATCGAGGCAATGCAGCTCGACTGCCAGGTGGAGACGGCGTCCGACGGCTACGAGGCGCTTATCAAGGTCGGGGAGTTCAAGCCCGCGCTGCTTGTCCTCGACATCAGGATGCCGAAGATAGACGGCTTCGAGGTATGCAAGAGGCTCAAGTCAGACCAGCACACAAAGGACATAAAGATACTCGCCGTAACCGCGTACGGCACGGAGGACGCGGACAAGATAGTCCAGTGCGGCGCCGACAACTGCATTCTCAAACCCATCAATCTCAAGGAATTCCAGAAGAGCGTCCAGAGGCTGTTGAAGTGAGGCCGGCAGAAGCCCAGCCTATGGAGCCGCCTTTTCCCCTTCCGGCGTCTGCGCGCAGTCTATGCCACGGCGCGGCGGATGCTCCCGAGGACCGGCAAGATGCAGACCTCGTCTAAAGCCATATCCATGAACCTCAAGATATTAGCGGCTGCGGCGCTCATTTTCACCGTCATAGTCATTGACCGTTTTTTCTTTATTCACAAGGTAACGGACATCGAACTGCATGACGAGATGAACACGGCGCTCAGCGACATACGGGTTTCCATAACAAAGCTCGAGTTCATGCTCGACATATTCGTCGTGGCCGGCAGGTTCGAGACCGCTACCGTCGGCATCATAAGAGAGGATGTATCGAACCTCGATAAGAGAATAAACGATATTGCCGCCAACCCCAAATACACCGTGTTTCTTCAGGAGCGCCCGCCTATTGCCGAAGACTTCGCCTCAGCGGCCAACGACTGGCAGATAGTGAAAGGCCAGATAGGCGATATAAAGGAAGGCATGAAAGATGACGAGGCCATGCTCATACACAATGCGGTTGACACAAAGACCATCATAATCAACGAGACTGTCGAGAGGCTTTCAAAGGCCGTTGCAGCGGAAAGGCAGGCTGTTTTCGAGGAGACGAAATCTCTCGCATGGAAGAGCCTTATAAGTCTTACGGTCCTCATTTTGGCCGCTGTTGCGGTATTCTACAGGAAGGGCACATCCATCATAAGAGAGGCATCCCTTACGGCAAGCAGGGTCGCTTCAGGCAGCCTGCAAACAAGGTTTGAGGACAGGTACGGGGCAGGGCTTGCGAGGCTCGCTGCAGAGCTTAATTCAATGCTCGATTCCGTATCCGCCTCCATCGCAGGCAAGGAGGCCGCGAACAAGCGGCTTGAATCAGAGCTTGACAGGAGGTCCTCGCAGATAAGCTTGCTCAAGGAACTCTCCACACTGCTCTCAGGCTCGCCGTCTCAGAGCGAAGTCCTCTCGCACGCCCTTAAAAATACCGCTTCCGCAGGCTTGGCGGATGCGGCGGTTGTTTACATGCTTGAGGATGTTACAATGAGGCTTGCGGCCTCTGAGGGGCTTGGAGGCGCAGGGTATCAGGAACTCTCAGTGCTCCCGCTTTCCGAACTGAATGGGATTGACAAAAAAGAGGCGGCCTTGGTCTTCGACAAGGTTGCAGACTACCCTTGCAGAAAGTTCGCCGAATCCGTCGCAGGCCGCGGCTATGTCTCGCTCATAGCCGCTCCCATCCGCTTCGGAGGAAACACCTGCGGATTCCTCTACGCCCTTTTCAAGTCCGAGGGCCGGTGCGACGGCGCAACCACGGCTTTCTTTGAGGCCGCGGCCTCGGATATCGCGATATCCACGGGCTACAGCAGAGAGTTCATGAAGGAATACAACCAGAGGCGGTTCCTCGAAAAGGTCATGAACCAGATTCCCTACGGCATAGCCGTGTTCGACAAGGAAGGCGGCTGCACACTTGCCAACAACGGCCTGAAGCGGCTTTTAGGCGCAGGCGGCGATTTTAACTTCGTCGGAAACTATAAAATCTTCGAGGACAATGTCCTCACCGGGCAAGGCATGATACAGGCGCTTAAACAGGCATACGAAGGCAAGACCGGGGAAATTACAGTCGTCTACTCGCCGGCATCGGTCATAAAATACAGGTTCAGCGGCGTTCAGCACAGGCTTAAATTCAGGTCCATGCCGCTCTACGACATGGACGGCAGAATATCTTCCGTCGTCGTCATCTGCGACGACATGGCGGACGGCGGCGTAGAGCCTGCGGGCAAGGAGAGGAAGGGATGAGGAAGTTTTTCAAGGGACTGAGTATTTCCAAAAAGTTAGCGGTGGTCTTTATATTCCTCCTCTTCATGATGGGCGTGGGCGGCTCCGTGGGCCTTTACAACGCGTCCCAGATAGCCAGCGTCACCGAAAGCCTGTATCTCGATTCGTTCAAGCGGGGAGAACTGCTTCAATCCATTGAAAACGAGTTCCTCTCGGCGCGGCAGGAGATGTTCCTCCAGACGATTATAAGCGACCTGTCCTCGAAATCCTATCTCGACCTGTCCATTGAGGAGCACAAGAAGAAGATAGACAGGCTCCTTTACGAATACAAAGGCATGGGTCTCGAAAAATCAAGCGTTGTCCTGTACAACGCGCTTATAGAGGACATAGCCGGCTATTGGCGCATACATGTGAAGGTGGCGGAGCTTTCAAGGCGCGGCCAGAGGGATTCCGCCCTGTCTATCGTGCGGCTGGAAGGCAACAAGAGTTTCACCGACGCCATAGACTCCCTCAGAAAATTAATCAAGATGGAGCGTGACACCGCCTACACGGCGTACCAGAGGTCCAATGCCTTCGCTGATGTTATAATCGCTGTTACGCTCGGTTTTACGCTTTTAGCCGTAGCCCTCGCGGCCGGGTTCTGGATAGTGCTTATACGGGCGATAGTAAGGCCGCTCATTATGCTCGTGGAGTCGGCCCGGAAGATTGGGCAGGGGTTTCTTAAAGCCAGGGCCCCTGTTCTGAGCGACGACGAAATCGGCAACCTCGCCGTGGAGTTCAATAATATGGCCGGGAGCATAGAGGAGCACTACGCGACGCTCGAAAAAAAGGTCAGCGACAGGACCGAAGACCTCAGGGTGGCGAATGTGGAGCTCTCAAATAGGAAACAGGAGTTCGAAGAAGCGAATGTGCGGCTCACGGAGGCTAACAGGATGAAGAGCCAGTTCCTCGCAAATGTCAGCCATGAGCTGAGGACGCCGCTCAACTCTATAATAGGCTTCTCGGAGCTCCTGTTGGAGAAGTCTTTCGGGGAACTGAACGAGAGGCAGTCCCAGTACCTCGGTTTCGTGCACTCGAGCGGCGAGCACCTGCTGAAGCTCATAAACAACATCCTCGACCTTTCCAAGATAGAGGCCGGAAGGATGGATGTGGTCTTCGAGGTCTTCTCCATAGCAGAGGCCCTCGGGGAAACATTCGGCATAGTAAAGCCCATTGCGCACAAAAGGTCCATAACCATAACGGCGAAGACGGCGCCGGCATCCCCTAAGCTCAGGGCCGACAAGGCAAAGTTCAAGCAGATAATGCTTAACCTGATAACAAACGCGATTAAGTTCAATGTTGACGGCGGCGCCGTAACCATTGACTGGGACATAGCCGAAGAGCAGAAGGGCGTTGACATAAAAAGGTTCATAGTGTTCAAGGTCATGGACACCGGCATAGGCATAAAAAGCGAGGACAAGGAAAAACTTTTCAACGAGTTCGGGCAGCTCGATTCCACTATCACCAAAGAGTACGGCGGCACAGGTCTCGGGCTTGTTCTCACCAAGAGGCTCGTGGAACTGCATAAGGGGGAGATATGGTTTGAAAGCGAATACGGCAAGGGCTCGGCGTTTTATGTGAAGCTCCCGCAGGGCACTGACGAGATAGACATGCCGCTTACGCCCAAGCCCGCCTATTCGGCTGAGAATTTGGAGAGGCGCATGGTGCTGCTCGCGAGCGAGTCCCAGGACATAAGCCACCTCCTCGACATATACCTCGCGGGAAGCCTTTACGATGCCGTGGCCGCAAGGGACGGCATCGAGCTTATGAGGCTCGCCGGCGAGCAGAGGCCGTTTGCCATCATAATGGGCATAGCGCTGCCCAAGAAAGACGGCTGGGAGGTTTTGAAGGAGTTGAAACAGGACAAGACAACCGCAGACATACCTGTTATAATAATTTCGTCGAATGACAACAAGGACCTTGGGCTTAAACTCGGAGCCGCTGATTATCTGGAAAAACCTGTGAACAGGGAAAAGCTCCTTGCATCCCTCGAACGCCTGAGGCCGGGTCCCGGGGCCTCGGTGGACGGACATGCCTCTTAAAAATAATGGCGAAGATACTTTTAGTTGAGGATAACCTTCAGAACAAGATACTCGTCCATGAAATCCTTGTCATGAACGGCCATGAAATCATAGAGGCGAAAAACGGGGTTGATGCCGTAAAGGCCGCCTCCTCAGGGGCATTGCCGGATGTCATCCTTATGGACATCCAACTCCCGGAGATGGACGGTGTTACGGCCATGAGGATAATAAAGTCGCAGGAAAGGACAAAGAATGTCCCTGTGCTCGCGCTTACGGCATCGGCCATGAAAGGCGACGAGGAGAAGCTTTTGGGATACGGGTTCGACGGATACCTGGCCAAGCCCATAGACATAAAAAAGCTTATCGAGATGGTAACGGAGAGCGTCTCTACCGTAAAAGGCCCGGCAAGAACCATATAAGAAGCCTCGCGCCTTCACAGCGCTTTCAAGGCAGCTACAGATCTCTTCACCTCCACAAGTTCCGCGGTCCCGAGGGTTTTTCCGCCGTACCTTACCTGCTCGAACGCCCTTGTGAGCCTCTCTGCCTCAGGCATGTTTACCCGTCTTGCGAACTCGCCGGCTGTTTCGCTCTCCCCCCTTGAAAAACCTCTCCTCCTGAGCGCGCGCGACATCTCTAAATAGAACCACGGGGTCAATACCCTGCCGCCGCAGCCCCTGTGCCTAATGAGCAACGCGGAAAAAAGAGCAAGGGCCGCGCCGAGGAGGAACAGGACATCATAGGCGGACTTAAGGGCATTAACGGCACTGTCAAATGTGAGGCTTTTTTTAACGGCCGCGATGACCTCGGACGCCTGCCTGTCAACCGCGGTCCCGAACCTTCTCTGGTCCGCGAACGAGTAGCTAATCACATACCTGTTCCACCTGAATCTAAGCAGGTCGAGATAGAGCGTAAGGGCTCCAGGCATGTAAGACGGAATGACTCCTGCTGAAGGGGTAGGGTCAAACGACATCCATCCGCGGCCTTTTATGTAGGTCTCGACCCAACTGTGCGCGTCCCTCTGCCTTACTATATAGTACCCTCCGATGCCGTTCCAATCGCCCTGCACGAATCCGGTTACTATTCTGGACGGTATGCCGGAGCGCCTGAGAAGCACGGCCATGGCGGTTGCGAAGTGCTCGCAGTAGCCTTCCTTGGCGCCGAAGAGAAAGTCCTCCATGGGATTCAAGCCCCCTCCGGCCTTGGGGCTTAAGGTGTATGTGAATGGGCCTTTTTTAAGATATTCTTCTATTGCAGCGGCCTTGGATTCATCGCTGCGGAGGCCGCGCGTGATGTTGCCTAAGAGCGCGTCAATTTTTTTGCCGGTCTCGGCCCCGAGGGCCTCGGTGTCCAAAGAGCCGTCTCCCGCGGCCTCTTCATCAAACGGCCTGCGGCTCACATCAGACCATGCCTTGTACTCGATTCTCGAATAAGGCGGCCCGGGCAGATACATGGAGCCTGCCTCATCCACCCTGAGGCCGGAAAACCCGCCGGATACCATGACCGGCCTCGATGCGGCGAACAGTACTTCCGTGTCCAGCGGTTCGAGCATGATTCTCTGCTCGATGAGCCGCGTTCCCTCTTTCGGCCTTCTAAGCGCGAAAAGACCTGCGGGGCTTTTTTTAAGCGGAACCTCGGTTGTGGCCTTCCGGCGCCATGATGTCCCGTCGTAGTAATTAAGGGCGGTACCCCTAAAGTAAATCGGGCCGCGCGCCGTTATCTGATAGTCTTTGTCCGCAATCTCAACGCGCATTACTACGGTAGGGTCTGCCTTTACAGGGCCGATAGCGCCCAAGTCCACCCTGTCGGAGAAGCCCGTTACCTTGATGGTGTTAAGGGTCTTTCTTTCAAAAAGCCCCACGCCCATGCGCGGGAGTATGAAAAATAGCGCGAAGGTAATGATGAGCGAGGCCGTTGTCACGGCCGTTATGGTTACGAAAAAGGGCCCGCCGAATATGCCGGGCGGTATCGCCTTTTCGCCGCGGCCCCATTCGCTCAGGTCTTTTTTGAGATTCAATACGGTCAGCGCGAATATGCCGCCCATGATGAAAAGCACGAGGAGCAGGAAGAAGACCGGGCTTACGGTTGAAGCGGCGGCCGCAAGGAGCTGGAAGAAGACTATCCCATACGCCGTGAGATAATCCCTGTCGGTCTTCAGTCCGAAGAGTTTCAGGGCGAGGAGCACGGTCAAAAAACGCGAGGCCGCGGTAACGATGTCCCTTGAAACAGCGAAATAGTCTAAAGCGAAAAGAAGAAACACGGCGAGCGCCAACATGTTCCAGAGCCAACCTGTGATAACCTCCCTTTTTTTAAGGTTTGCGGCGAGGCTTAAAAGCGCGGCCCCGGACATGACCGCGACAAAGGCGGGGCTGATGCCGTCAACGAGGCTTACGGCGGCCATGCCAATCGCCGTCATGTAATAGGCGGTTATAAGTTCGTAAGGTATCTTTTTCATGGATAGACAACCCTTACACGCGGCGCGCCTTTTCCCTCAGCCGGCCTTATGAGCGCGAGATGGTAGAGTATCCTGAAAAGCTGGCCCCTGCCGCTGCCTGAGGGCACGCTCGAACCTATAGCCTTGATGCCCACGGAATATCCTGACTTGAGGAACCAATCGGCCAGAGACGCGGCCTCGTCAACAGCGTCCTCGAACGCTTCGTCATTGCCAACGGTAGAAAGGTTGTCGAACTCGATTATGACCTTCCGTTCGCTCTCTTTTTCAAACTCCTTGTAAAGGAGCCTTGAGGTCTTTGCCGCGGACTTCCAGTATATGAAGCGCGAGTCGTCCTGAAGCGTATATTCGCGGAGGTTATACAGCCCCGCGTTCCCGCCCTTTTTCTTTGCGCTTATGCCCTCGTAAGACAATGCCTGCTCGCGGACAATGCCGTTTCTTACGGGCCTTAGCCGAGGATACACGAGCGCCTCGACTGGCGCATCCTCTTCTTTGCCTTTCATGAAAAGCCCGAACGGGAACCGGGTCGAAATCTTTATTGAGGTAATCCTCACAACGCCCCGTTTTTTGAATGTGTAGCTTAAGGGCATTGACTCGCTTTCGCCCGCCTTGAGCTTAAGTATGTATCCGCTTTCGGATTTGCAGCCGCCAAAGGGCGACTCCCTTAAGCTGAAGGAAAAAGACGGCAGCATGCGCTTGATGTTCGAGGCCGTAACCCGCACAGGCACAGGGGTGTCCCTGAATATATGCCTCGGCAGGAGCCGTTGCACCTTGAGGCCGCGGAGCGTGCTCTCGGACATTATGCCTGAGACCACGATGAGCGAAAGAAGCGTGGCTACAACGAGGTAGAGGAGGTTGTTGCCGGTGTTGATGGC